>WJKZ01000238.1 GCA_014728785.1 Candidatus Omnitrophota bacterium | reverse complement strand
TTTATAAGAACGGTACGCGACTTAACCTCTTTTACCTTTCTACCCCTGTCTATCAAAAAACAGCTGTATCCCTTTTTAAGGTCGTCCAACGCATTAGCCACAACGGCATCACTTCCGTTGGCAATCAGGCTTCTGTAAGCTTTCTCTATCAAGCCTTCTCTTTCGATTTCCAGTTTAAACTGTATAACCAGCGAGCCGCGAGCAAGAGATTTTATACGCTTTATTATTTTTTCGGCGGGCCAAAGCCTGAGGGTTAAATCAGGCTTGCCCGAAGAAACTTTCCCGGGAAGAGTGCGGAGCAGGATATAATCGCTCACCGCAGCGCTATGGATTATCGCGTCGAATTTATCCTTCTTGAGCATAGAAGTTACCGCATTCTTAAACTCATCAAAGTACCGGAAATATTTCACGGGTATACCAGTAATTTTTCCGGTACAATGGGGATTTATCAGCAGTTTTACCACATGGCCCTTCTTTTGTAATCCCCGGGCAATTTTTAAGCCTGTAACGCCTCTGAATTTGTTGGTCAGTATCCTTATTTCGTCGATTTTTACCCAGGTGGAGCCTGCGGTTACCAGAATTTTCATTTCTGTATCAGGGGTTATAAAAGATAATCCTTTTTTATGCGGCGTAAAGAACGAAAAATATTTTTTTTAACAAACGGGCAATCTTTTTCCAGCCCCTTAATTATTTCTCTGACCGAATTCCTGCGGTTATCATTCTCATAAGGACACCTGCCGGCTTTGCTGCTCAGGTCCCAATAAGAAGCAAACTCCTTTACCTCTTCCTTCTCGATATAGCACATTGGCCTTATCAAGGTTATCTCTCCCGAAAACATAGAAAGTGAGGGCGGAGAAGAGCTTATTTCTCCCCTGAAAAAGAGATTCAAAAGAACGGTTTCGGTCATGTCGTCAAAATTGTGACCCAAGGCAATCTTGTTACAGCCGTGCTGCCGGGCAGTTTCAAAAAGCACCTTTCTCTTGTTCCATGAACACCAGAAACAGCCGGACCCCGGTTCCATCTTGATTTCCCGCTTCACATACTTAAAGCTGCAGGTATCCAGAAAATCACACAAACGGGCACAGTTGGTTTTGATAAAATTGATATCCACAAAACAGGCCACTGCATCGAAGGAAACCGGTATCGCTTTCTGTCTCATTTCAAACAATTTAAGCATAGCAAGGCTGTCCAGGCCGCCGGAGACGGCAATGAGAATTTTATCACCGGCGGAAAGCATACCGTAGTCATTAATGGCCCTGCCCATCTTTTTATAGAGAAGCCTGTTAATGCGGCCTGAAGATGCTTTTCTATCTCCTGTTTTTAACATTTTTGTTTAAAAAATCTGTATCCAATAACCAGAATTTATGCCTTATGTTATCCTTACGGTTATAATAGGAAAAGAACCGCGAAGGTAATTAAAAAAGTCTTTTGCGCTGTCTGCCTTTAATGATATTTCAAGATACCCGGAACTGCCCATCACAAAAAAAGGAGATTCTTTTTTAGCCCGGAAATAAGAAACATAAATATCTTCTATAATCCTGTCGTTAAGGCGGGCTTCTATCCCCGAAGATTTTTTAAGCCTCCTCTCCAATTGTATATTTTTTATATTAGTTACCAGATTACCGAATTTATCGGCGTAAATAACATTGCCTTTTATCAGATTTTTTGTAGCTTTGACGGAGGGAAAATCCACCTTTTTTATCTGAGAAACGGGAGGCCCGAATGAATCCATTGGGACTCCTTTTGATAAATAAGCGGCAACCGGGGCAAAAATATCTCTGCCGTGGAAAGTAGCTGAGACCGATTTGAGAAAATAATCTTCTCTCTTCAGGGAAACAGCGTTCTTCAAAGTGTCTTTTTTAGCCGCAAGACTTAAAACACCGTTATCCGGACCGACAAAGTAATAATGCCTGGTCCTTACCGCAATAGCCTTTCTGCGTGAGCCGACTCCGGGGTCAACTACTACCAGGAACACGCAACCTGCAGGAAAATAATTAAAAGAATTTTGCAGCATAAACGCAGCCTGCAAAAGATTATGGTTGTCTAAACCGTGTGAAATATCAATTATACCGGCATCGGGATTTATCTTAAGTATAACCCCCTTCATAACGCCGACATAGTGCTGCTCTAAACCAAAATCACTAAGCAAAGCTATATTTCTTGTCATACGCTTTTTACCGGTCCTGGCCCCAGAAACATCAGGGCGTTTCTTTCTGGTATTGTTCGGTATTTTTTATTATTTTATTCATCACATCTACCACTTTAGCGGGATAATCACCTATCGCCGTTTCGGCGGAAAGAAGCAGGTGTGTTGCTCCGTCCAGTATGGCGTTAGCCACGTCGCTTGCTTCTGCCCGGGTAGGGATGTTGGATTTTATCATACTGTCCAGCATTTGAGTGGCTACCACAACTGGCTTCTTATTCTCAAGGCAAAGTTTTACTATTTTCTTCTGGATGACCGGCACTTTATATATCGGCAGGCATATACCTAAATCGCCTCTGGCTACTATTATGCCGTCTGCTTCCCTTACTATTCCCTTTATGTTCCTTAAAGCCTGTCGGCTTTCAACTTTTGCAAATATCTTACATTCAGGATGGCTCTTATTAATTAATTTCCTTAGTTTCTTTATATCCTCTTTGCTTCTTACAAAAGACTGGGCCAGATAATCAAGTCCGTATTTTAAAGCTACCGACAGGTCTCTTCTGTCCTTCTCGGTTATGGCATCAAACTCAAGATTAACATCAACGATATTTATTCCTTTTCTTTCCTGCAGCAGACCGCCGGAGAGAACCTTGCATTTAAGACTTTTTTTTCCTTTGTCTGAAACCTTCAGTAATATTTTGCCATCATCTATATATATC
>WJKZ01000237.1 GCA_014728785.1 Candidatus Omnitrophota bacterium | reverse complement strand
GCTTTGCTCCGGGAGAAGGTGCGCGATAAAAAGTTCCTACCATAGGAGCTTTTATTTCCAGGTAGCTTTTTTCCGCCTCTCCAGCTCCTTCCGGTTCAGAAATTTTAGTGACAGCAGCAGGGGGGGTTACTACTTCGGTATGGTCGGCTTTTTTCTTTAGACGTATACGTTTGCCGCCTTCTTCTATCTCTAATTCACTGAGATCATTCTCCTCCATGAGTTTTATGTATTCTTTTAGTCTGTCAGGATTCATTTTGCCCCCTTTGTTCCCTGCTCTTTAATATACCTGCACAAATTAAACTCTACCCAGGTATTCCTTTGTACGTGTATCAACCTTAACCGTGTCCCCTTTATCGACAAAAAGGGGCACATTTATAACCAGTCCTGTTTCAAGTTTGGCCGGCTTAGTTCCTCCCTTTACCGTATTACCTCTGAAACCGGGTTCTGTATCGATTACTTTTAATTCAATAGATAAAGGCAATTCCAGGTCAATCAGTTCGTTTTCATAAAAAATACCATAAATCTGAATATTATCCTTCAGCCACTCTGTCTTATCTTTTACGGCGCTTAGGTGAAGAATTAAATCTTCATAGGTTTCTAAATCCATAAAATGATACCTTTCGTTTTCGGAATAGATATATTGGAGTTTTTTCTTTTCTATAAAAGCAGAATCTATATTGTCGGAGTCTCTCAGGGTACAATCAAGTACCTGGGAGGTTTTGAAGTTTTTTAATTTAACCCGGCAAAAAGCAGACCCCCGGGCTATTTTTGCATGTTCACAACTGAGAACAGCATAGAGTTCCCCATTGTAAACTATTGCGGTTGAAGGTTTTATATCACTTATTGAGATTCCCATTTATCAATTCTCCTTTTCCTGCCTTAACCAATACCATGTTTTCGACTCTTATGCCGAATTTATTTCGGAAATATACAGCCGGCTCTATCGTGATGACCATACCTTCTTTTAATATACTTTTGCTTTCGGGTTTTAGATAAGGCGGCTCATGCACCTGGAGACCTATACCATGGCCTAACCCGTGACCAAAATATTTACCCCAACCTTTCTTTTCAATAGTGTCACGGGCTATTTTATCAATTTCCGCCGCACTTGCTCCGTCACGGATCTTTTTTATGCTTAATTCACTTGCTTTGAGAACAGTATCGAAAATTTTGCGGAAAAGTTGAGGCATTTTACCCCAAAAAAAGACCTTTGTCAAGTCAGCACAATATCCATAATACTTTGAACCCAAGTCAATTAGGAAAAAATTATTCCCCATCCCCCTGGGGCCCGGACTGTGGTGAGGCAAGACGCTATTTGAACCGGATGCTACTATAGTACTAAAGGCGATTTCATTATCGCCTTTCAGGCGCAGGAATTTTTCTATCTCAATGGATAATTCTTTTTCACTCATACGGGGGGTGTAAATTTCTTCAATAAACCCGAAAGCCTCTTCACTTATCGCCGCTGCTCTCTTAAGATGATTGATTTCTGATTTATCTTTAATCATCCGCAACTTTTTCACCGGCGAGTCAATCCGGGAAAAAGCAATATTTGCTGCGGAAAGCTTTTCCTCCAGGTAGCTGAATACACCGTAAGAGAGTTCTCTCTCAAATCCTATATGTTTGTGTTTCAATTTCCTGGCAGTTGCGACAATTCGGCTATAAATATCAGAATCACAGATCTTCACTTTCAGGATACTGTTTTTCTTTGCCTGTTTTTGGTAAATAAAATTAGTAAAATAGAAGAGTTCTTTATTTGAAGTCAGAAGCAGATATCCGTAATCGGAGAAAAAACCGGTGAGATAGAAGATATCATAAGGATCAGCTATCAGTATAGAGTCGTATCCTGATTTCACTAACTTTGCGGCAGAGTAATTGATTCTGTTTTTCACTTAAATTTAGGAGTTTGAATCAAGGTACTCGGATGCTCCCTGAAGAGCCAGGTAATAACTCAAAGCGCCTAAGCCGCTTATGATCCCTATGACTACATCGCTTACGAGGGATTTTTTTCGAAACTCCTCTCTTTTGTAGATATTGGAAATATGGACTTCTATAGCAGGTTTTCCCACTGCCAGTAAAGAATCCCTTATAGCTACAGAAGTATGAGTGTAGGCAGCGGGGTTTATTATTAAAAAATCGTAATTGCCTTTAGTTATGGTATTAACTATTTCTCCTTCTGAATTAGACTGAAATATTTCCAGTTCTACGCCTTTATCTTCGGCTATCCGGGTGAGTTTATGGTTTATTTCGTCTAAATTTAATTTTCCGTATATGTCAGGTTCTCGTTTACCCAAAAGATGCAGGTTAGGGCCATGGATGATGAGGATTTTTGATTTAGGCTTCATCTTTTTCCGCCTCCTCGGGCAGCATTATAGGTATTCCGTCCTTTACGGGGTATTTCCTGCCGCATGCCTTACATATTATTTTTTCATTTTTCAGAAATACTTCCTTTTTACAGACCGGGCAAACAAGGATTTTTAAAAGTTCATCATTTATCATTTTTTGCTACCTCCATATATAAAGCTCTCAAATTAGTAAGGCATTCATTAAGGAAACTTTCCTCGTCTCTTTCCAGATTATTAACTGTCCGGGTTTTGATTAAGTCGAGGGTATCTATCAGAAATTTGGCTTGTTTGTAGTTGGTATTCGTCTCTCCTGTCAAAGGATTTTCTATCCGTCCTAAAGCAATCATAGCCTGCATGGCAAGGGAAGATAAAAATATAAAAAAGGAAGGTTTTTTTTCATTTTCTTCCGGCCTGATGTTAGCGTTATGGCGGATGAATTCGAACCAGCACTGGCTTATTTCTTTTTGATACTCCTTATCCATTTATTTTCCCTTGTTCTATTTAATTAACCACAATTCCTACATATCCTACTACCGCTTCGTAGTCCCCGGTAGCTTCTCCACTGGTTTGATACAGGCTTACCCGTGCTTTGTTGAAACCTAAATTTTTCATACAAAGCAGAAATACGGAGACTGGAGCTAAACCACACATGCTTATATTCGAATCTTTAACTATCCTTATTAGTTTTTCTTCGTCCATTTCAATAATAGAGTTTATAGCTGACCGGTCTTTTCTGCGGGCTACACCTTCGCTTTCGTAATGGGATAAATCGGTTGAGGCAACAAAGAGTACATTTCCGGCCTCATCTTTAAGGCTCCGGGTTATTTGAAGAGCTGCCTCCCGGTAGTCTGTTAGACTTGATAAACTGCAGCAAATCGGTACTATCTGGAAATTACCCAGGCAGTATCTTAATAGCGGCAGTTCAACTTCTAAAGAATGTTCGTACATATGAGAAGAATAATCTTCTTTTATTACATTGCCGTTGTCCAGGATACGCGAAGAAAGATTTTCATTTACTTCTATCTTACCGTAAGGTATTATCCATGCGCCTTTAGGCCAGATAGAGAAATTCTCCCCTCTTCCTCTATGATTGGTTCCCAGTAGAACAACAGTCTTTTTGGGCAGTATCTGGTTAATAGTCGTTAATGCGACTTTGCCGGAAAAGATATACCCTGCATGGGGGAGTATTATACCCGGCGAATCTATTTTGCCCTTTTCTTTTGGTCTGAGCTCCTCAATCAGGGAATCGAGACTTTCGGGATCGGAAGGGTAAAATTGTCCTTTAGCTATAGGCTCTCTTATCATTTTGTTTTTTTGTATGCCGCATTTGCGGTTTTGATATCAGTTGTTTTTAAAATAAATTGAAACGTTAAATTTCAAATGTGAATAATTTTGCAAATCCTGAGGAAACTCAGGGAAAGGCGCTGAATCTCTTACGCTCCTCAAGGCTATTTGTTTTAATTCGTTACTGGGGATAGATTTTGAATCGATACTTACTTTTTTCAAAGATCCGTCTTTTATTATCAGAAAACTGACAAGAACTTCTCCTTCACTTTTTGTGTCGTAATTACTGTAGGAATTACTGCGGATTTTTTCTCTTATAAGCCGGTAATAATCCATATAAGCAGGGTTTTTTTCTAAAGCTTTATCAATGGGTGCTTCCGAGAGTATTATGCTTTTTATATCTTTTTCAATCGTTTCTGGTTTGCTGAGTTTTACTTTATCGTCGGATATTAATTTATCTACCATGTTTTTAATGTAAGGTAAAGGCTCTTGATAACCTAAGGGTTCGGATTCTATTGGCTTTGGTTTTTCGGCTGAACTGATTTTCTCGATTTCCTCCGGTATCATCTCGATTTGTTTGGTTTTCTCTTCTTTTTTCTCGGCGCTTTTGTTTTTAAAAGGGAACAAAAAATGATACAGGGGGGTTGAAGTAAACAACAAGACATGACACATAAAGGATATAAAAACTGCTCGGTTCCAGTATTTGTTCATGTTTTTATTATATCAAAATAGGATGGCAAGTAAATAGTTACGGAGTTAATTTGTGAGTATTTACCGGAGTTTTTTGCCCTTTCTATTTGGAAGGTGAAAGGTCAAGTCCAGCGAAGAAGTCCTTGAGTATATAAAATGATTTTTTCGGTACCCGTATATTTATTCCGTTCTCTTTTTCCTTTTTTAAAGAAACTATCCCAAACCACTCTTCATTCATGTTGAGATTATTTTCTGCTCTTATGTCAAAGAAATAGGAGCCGTTAGACCAACCCGCTTCTGTATTATGGACCGCCCAGTCTTCTCTGAAACCTTCATTGTGTTTCCACCATTCATCGCTCCATTCAAAGATGAATCCGCCCATGCAGTTCCCTTTTAAATTTCCGCTGAATACGGTGCTTGAATAGAGATCTTTCCATTGAGAAAGTAAAAATTCAGCCTGTATCTCCTGATTTTCTTCATTTTCGTAAGCATCATAGGAATCGCATCCGAATTCGGAAAGAATTACCGGTTTGTCGAACAAGTTATGGGTATTTCTGAAGAGATTGCCAAAATCCTTCCCCCGGTAGATGATTATGGCCAGTATATCGATATAGGGGCAGTTTTCAGCCGCTATATCTAAAAAGCTGGTCTCTCCGTTACTTAAAGCTACCGGATGTAACTTGTCTATCTTTTTAATTTCTCTTGCCAGTTCGTTTACAAAGGAATAGTAAATTTCAGCTTTTTTGTTTTGGATTTGGCGCAAATCACCCAACTCTTCAATTTCAGGAGATGTCCAGAAGCCAATTTTACCCGAAAAGGTGTAGTTGTTTTCGTTGCCGAGAATCCACATCAGAACCCCTTCCTCGTCTTTAAGAGCTCTTACTATTTTTAAAATCCGCTCTTTGGTTCTGGCCCTAAAACCAGGGTCTGCGTAATTGGCTCTGGGATACTCCCATAACCCCAGCCAGTCGCTTACTGCCGTATAGATGCCATATTTTTCATACATATCCCGGATAAATTCCTTGACTTTGCCCAGGTCTTCGCCTGTAGAATATATTCTTACACAGTTAAAACCGGCTTCTTTCATTAATTTTCCATCCCTGAGCCAGGGTTTATTTTTGTCAGCGAAAAAGTTGTAATCGTAGCCTTCACCTATCGGGGTAGGATTATACCCTACTCCCTTTATAAAAAAAGGTTTACCGTTTAGACACAACACATAACCGCCTTTTTCCAGTTGAATAACATCTATTCGCTTTGGCCGGCATAAAGAACATGCCCGTTCTTCTTTTTTAAAAGTGTCGAATTTTAACTGTAAAGTTTTTAATTCATCCAGAAGCTTATTGTTTTTTTCAAGAAGATTTTCTCGCTGTGTATAAAACCAGATATTAGAAGCAAGCAAGATTAATGCTAAAAGCAATATCCCCGTTCTTTTAGTGCCTTTTGAAACCTTCATGTTAAAACTCCTTCCCTGCAGATTTACAACATTTCCACCTTGATATTTTTAGCTGAACTTATTTTTGTGTTAGTGCAATTATTCTGTTTCGGTTACTGAACCAGCAACGTATTTTATCTCGTCCAGGTAGAATACTATACCTTCGGGATCGTTTACGTCAATATTCGTAGCCCAGGCAAAGCCGCCTATTACATAGGAAAGATCCCTGCCTCTTAAATCTATTGTGTATTGTTTCCATTCTTTGGTCAATTCAACAGGCCCGATACTTGCACTGTCGGAGTCTATGTATTCTCCGCTGGAGATGCCACCCATCTTAAACTCATAAATGACTTCTCCTCCCTTGTCTCCCCTGGCCCAGAAGGTTAATTTTTCTGCTCCCTGAAGGTCATATCCGGCACCCGGAATTTGTCCCCAGTTATTAGCCGGCTGTTGCCAATATATACCTGCCCAGCGTGTTCCGGATTTATTCCTGTGCTCGATTCTAATGCAGGAGTTTCCGCTAAAAGGATAGTTTTTCCAGTCAGTATTTACTTTTAAGTCCTTCCCTGCGGTTGCCGGCATCCATCCGCTGGGAATGAAATGGTTGTCTAATGAATTACTGTCTGCATATACATAGAAGGGAAAATTCACTCTTGCCTCTTCTTCTGTTAAGTCGGCATCATAGACATAGCGGATTTCATCCAGGTAGATTGTCTGTTTTTTCCCGGCATGGTCGGCGCTAAAAGTAATAGCCAGGCCACCGTTTACGCTGGAAAGGTCTTTTTCTTCAAGATTTATATAGTATTCCTGCCAATCATTGGTCAACCTGATAGGGCCTTTTTCGACATTGGTGCTGTCGGGAAATTTAACTTTTTCTCCGGTAATAACGTTGGTGGTGATACCGCCTACCTTTACGGCGGTAATAACTTCTCCGCCTTCGGCCCCTTTGGCCATAAATACCAGTTTATTGTAATCGCTTAAGTCCAGAGCGGTATCTCTGCTTCCCCAGTTATTCTGTGACGATTGCCAGTAAATTCCTGCCCAGCCATTCCCCTGGGATTTCTTGGCAGTGTAAGTTATTTTTATTGATGTAGCTCCTGAATATTTTTCACTTGTTTCCTGGTCGTTGAATTTAATATCGTTTGTGTCTCCCATCCATCCGCTGGGAATGAAGTGGTTAGAGGGGGAATTTTTGTCTTTATAAACAAAGAACTCCTCTTTGCTTTCTTCGCATACCCCTGTAGTCTGCAGGAAATAGCCGAATACTGCAAGGCCGACAAATAAAAATATTACTGCTTTTCGCATCACTCCTCCTTTGTTATGTTTGTTTTAAGTTTATACTTTATTCTTTACCGCAAAAAGCTTCGTTTTCGTTCCACATTTCTTTGTATTCGTAGTAAGATTTTTTTAACTGTCTCAGAAAAGGAGACTTTTCTCCGTTGCCCTGACCGCATACGCCCAGCCATTCTTCATGCATATAACCGTCGAGGAACGGTCCGCTGAAAAGTCCTTTTTTGTCATGATAGGCCGGTTCGTAAGCCTTCCACCATTCATCTATCCATTCAAAAACAATACCTCCTAAAGAATTACCGGCTCCGTACCCCGAAGAGTTACATCTTATGTCATTCCAGCAGGCTTTGTGATATTCGGCCTGATAGCTCTGGGCAACTTCTGTTGAATAACCTTTAGCATAAGACGGGCAGCCATATTCAGTTATAATAGCCGGTTTATCCGCAACTCTCTTAACCTCATCCCACAAGTCCAGGAATCCATACTTTCCGCGGTATGAATTAGTCCCGAAGATGTCTATATCCGGGCAATGTTCGGCAAAAATATCCAGATAAAGAGTATCTCCGGAAGATATAGCCACCGGTCTTTTTTGGGGATCTAATGACTTTATGAGTTTTGCTGCTTTATTGGCAAACCTAAAAAAGCTCGCCGGTTTTTTATCTGCATTGCAACCCAGTCCGTACACATTCTCGTTACCTAAAAGCCAAATCAATACTCCGGGTTCATCTCTGAATTCGAGAACCATTTTTTTGACGCTTTCGAGCATGTTTTGCTGGTGAAATTGATTGTCGTAATCGGTTCCCTCTTCCCAATCGGCCTGGCTGCCTAAAGTATACTTGCCTAAAAAGTCACCAATTATGGTAAATATACCATAATTTTCATACATTTGTCTAATCAGCTTTTTGTTGATTTTGTGCGGTTGATGGTAAAGGCGTATAACGTTCACGCCCATCTCTTTCATTAACTGGAAATCCCCTACAATCTCCTCGTCGTCATCCCGCTTATTATTT
>WJKZ01000236.1 GCA_014728785.1 Candidatus Omnitrophota bacterium | reverse complement strand
GGTGTGGTATTGTGCTCAGTGTCACCCGGAAATGAAGGCAGGGGTTGACTCCAATGATAGAGAGCTCCAGAAGGGTGAATCAATATCCCGCCGGTATTCGGAAACGTACGCCCGTCCTCCGGAAACAGACGATTATGTGGTAGCTAAAAACCAGCCGCATTGTTCAAAATGTGATACTCTTATGGTTCAGGATCCCGATGTGCTTGATACCTGGTTTTCATCCTGGCTATGGCCTTTTGCGACCTTCTATTGGCCTTTTTCTCAAGGGTCCGGGGACCTTGTTAGTAAAAGGAAAGAGGAACTTGATTACTTCTACCCTACAGATACACTGGTCACGGCTTCTGAGATTTTATTTTTCTGGGTGGCGCGGATGGTTATGGCCGGTCTTGAGTTTAAAGGCGAGGTACCGTTCCGGGACGTTGTAATCCACGGTACAGTTAGAGATGAAGACAGGGTAAAGATGTCAAAGTCCCTGGGAAACGTTATCGACCCTCTTCATATAATCGAAGAGTACGGCGCCGATGCCCTAAGATTTTCTTTAATACTTATTGCAGCCAGTGGATCCGATGTATATTTAAGCGATGATAAATTCCTGGTAGGAAGGAATTTTGCCAACAAAATATGGAATGCTACCAGATTTATATTATTAAAAGTGAAAAATGAGAGTTTTTGTGTAGAAAATCTCGATTTTGACTCATCTTTTACCGAGGTGGATGAATGGATAATCGAAGAATTTAAAAAGACGGTAATCAATACTACATCTTGTCTTGAACAATATTCATTCAATGAAGCCGCGAAAAGAATATACGAGTTTTTCTGGCATTCATTCTGCGACTGGTACATAGAGATAGCTAAAGACAGCTTTGATTCCACAAAGGCAAAATTGCTCATTTATTTACTTCTGGGTTCGGTAAAGCTCCTGCATCCTTTTATGCCTTTTATAACAGAGGAGATTTTTCGTCTGATAAAGGAAACTACGGCTCTTAACCTGCAGAATTCTTTAGCGGTATCTTTCTGGCCGAAAGCAGAAAGAATACAGAACGAAGATAAAGTGGAGGTAGCGTCTTTGATGTTTGATACCATAAAGGAAATAAGGAATATAAAAAACGATCTGGGTTTTAGCCAGAAGAAAATAAAATTGGAAGTGAAGACTGCTGGATTTGAGGAATTCTGGAGGAGCAACCGGGCCTGGATTGAGAGGCTTGCTAATGTGGGGCCGTTTGAGATCAAAGATAGCATAAAAAGACCCCTTTACTCTAACCGTTTTTGGTCGGTTAATCTGGACTTTGAATCAGCGGACCTCACTTCTTTTATCGCTTCTCTGGATAAAAAAATCACCCAGCTGGGTAAAGTGCTTGAAAAGAGCGGTAAAAAGCTGAAGAATAATAAATTCCTGGAAAATGCTTCACCGGAGGTGGTGGATAAAGAAAGAAGTAAATTCGAAAATTTTTCAGGACATATAGAGAGATTGGAGAAATTAAAAAACATATTTAGTTCCGGTTAAACGATTATCGTTTATGAAGACCAGGACAGTTGAAAAGATAATTCGCAGTGCTCTTAAGGAGGATATAGGAAAACTTGATATTACTACAGCTTTTTCTATACCGGCCAGCTCTAAAGGTGAAGCTGTTATCTTTGCCAGGCAGTCAGGTATACTCTGCGGGGTAGAGGTGGCAGCCAAAGTTTTTGAATTCCTTCCCGGCGAAATCAGGTTTAAACCTTTGAAGAGAGATGGTTCGTCTTTCCGCAAAGAAGAAAAAATTGCCCTGGTTAGAGGAAATATGAGAAATATTCTGAGCGGGGAAAGGGTCTGTCTTAATTTTTTATCCTTGTTGTCCGGGATTTCCACTTTTACCGCGAAGTTTGTCAAAGAAGCAGCAGGAAAAAAAGTTAAAATAATGGATACCCGCAAAACTACCCCTAATCTCAGGGCTTTAGAGAAATATGCCGTGAGAGTCGGCGGAGGCTGTAATCACAGGAGCAGTTTGTCCGACGGGATAATAATAAAGGATAACCATCTTAAAGCCGGCCGCTACATAGTAGACGGAGAGGTTAACAAAAAAGAATTGATTAAATTAATCAGCAACTTGAAGCAGAAATTCAGACATGCAGTAGTGGTTGAAGTAGAGAATCTGGACGAGTTTCGTAGCGTGATACAGTGCAGTCCCAAAGTAATCATGCTGGATAATTTTTCCTTGAGCAATCTCAAAAAGGCGGTTGGGCTGCGTAACAGGCATTATCCGGAGATAAAGCTCGAAGCTTCCGGAGGCATAAAGCTCTCGAATATAAAGAGTGTGTGCGCAACAGGTATAGATTCTGTTTCTCTGGGGGCATTGACACATTCTCCCTCAGCTGTTGATTTTTCTCTGGAAATTTTATAATTTTTCCTTATCCTGATTTGGATATTTTAACCCACCGTTAAGTTATGGCCGTATTTGATTTAGTAAGCAGATTTAAACCTACAGGTGATCAGCCCCGGGCTATAAAAAAGCTTAAGAGCGGCCTGGAGGAAGGCAGGCGTTTTCTTACTCTGCTTGGAGTTACCGGTTCCGGGAAAACCTTTACTTTAGCC
>WJKZ01000235.1 GCA_014728785.1 Candidatus Omnitrophota bacterium | reverse complement strand
GAATCTTGAATCAATTTTTGAACAGGTAAAAAGAATTTTAAATAACAAGATGAAAAGAAGCAGAAAAATAAAGAGAAGATGGTAGACTCGGAAATTAATATTTTAAAATATTTCCAGATTCTTAAAAAAAGAGACCTGATGGGTACATCTTATCTCTTTGTGGGCGAGAATAGTTTACCGCCGGGTATTATAAAGATAATAGCCTGCAAAGAAGATGAAAAATTTTGTGATAGCTGCTGGGATTGCCGTAAAATCAACGATTTGAAGCATCCGGATTTAATGATTCTGGAACCGCAGGGTATGACCCTAAAGTTAGAGCAGATAAAAGAAGGAATCAGGTTTCTGTCGTTACGCAGTTTCAGGCTGGATAAGAAGATTCTCATCCTGCGAAAAGCCCAGAGTTTGGGAACAGAGGCCGCTAATGCTTTCCTGAAAACCCTGGAAGAACCTCCCCGGGGCGCATTTATCGCTTTATGTGTTTCAAAGACAGAAGGAGTTATACCTACTATAATATCGAGATGCAGAAAGATTTACTTGTTTCCCCGCCGGGAGGAGGTTGATTCTTCACCTCAAGAGCTGGTTTATGGTTTTCTTAAAGGGGAAGATATAAAAATCCGGGAGAGGGAAAAATTTGCGTCTTTTCTTTTATACCTGATTATACTGGTACGCAATAAACTTTTGTCTTTATTCGGTGCCGAAGGGGAGAGGTTGTCCTTAAGCGGTGAATATGAGATAATTCTAAACTCTTACCCCTCACAGTTACTGGAAGGAATATTGAAAGATTTATTGAAAATTTACGATGCTCATAAAAATATCAATATTAATCTTGCCTTACATATAATAAGGCTGAAGATGAGAGCAGGCGTTTCAACTTAAGAGTCGGAGGTAGATTATGAAAACAGTACTGGTTAGATTACGCGAAGCGGGACAGCTGATGAGTTATAAAACCGATTATGATGTCCGGGTACACGATTACGTGATGGTTGAAGCCGATAGGGGTACCGATTACGGAGAAGTGATAGAAGTTAACGAGATAGAAAACATAGGCAAAGCAGCCGACAGGATTAAGGGTTATAAAAACATCCTGGGTAAGTTCTCTGCCGAAGATTACAAAAGGGTCGAAAACAATAAAAAGGAAGCTAAAGACGCTATGAAATTATGCTTCCGTAAAATAAGGGAATATAAACTGCCGATGAAGCTGGTCAATGCCGAATATTCCTTTGATAAAAAAAAGATAGTTTTTTATTTTACCTCCGAGGGTAGAGTAGATTTCCGGGAACTTGTTAAGGAGTTGGCCAAGATATTTAAAATCCGTATCGAGATGCGCCAAATCGGAGTAAGAGATGAAGCCAAGCTTTTCGGCGGTTTCGGTCCCTGCGGTCAAAGGCTATGCTGTGTTCGCTTTTTGAAAAATTTCGAACCTGTAAGCATGAAAATGGCTAAGGTCCAGAAGCTGCCTTTGAGTTCCGGAAAAATTTCCGGTATATGCGGGAGGCTTATGTGCTGTCTTTTCTATGAACAGAAAGTTTATAAAGAGTTATCTAAAGGTTTGCCTAAAGAGGGGCAAAATATAGATACGCCTCAGGGGAAAGGCAAGGTTTTGTCTGTAAATGTTTTACGCAGAGTAGCTTATGTAGGCTTAGAAGACGGCAGAGTCGAAAAGCTATCATTCGCAGAGAATAAAAATGAGTAAGAGCTACATCACCACTCCTTTGTATTATGTTAATGCCCGTCCCCACATAGGGCATGCTTACACAAATATTATCGCCGATTGCTTAGCCCGGTTTAAGAGACTGTGCGGGTCAGAAGTTTTCTTTCTCACGGGCACCGACGAGCACGGGGAAAAAATAAGAAAGGTAGCTAAGCTTTCGGGTAAAGAGCCGCAGGAGTTTGTCGATGAGGTATCCGCAAACTTCAAGGATTTATGGCAGAAGCTTAACGTAGAGTACGATTTTTTTATAAGGACTACTTTCGATTTTCATGAAAGAATAGTTCAGGAGGTGATAAAAAAGCTTCATACCAAGGGAGATATCTATAAAGAGAAATACAAGGGGTTTTATTGTGTCCCCTGTGAAGCTTTCTGGACCGCAATCCAGGTTAAGGAGTCAGGAGGAGTTTGCCTTGATTGTAAGAGAGAATTGGAGGTGATTGAAGAAGAAAATTATTTTTTCAGGCTTTCAAAATACCAGAGTTGGCTGATAAGCTATCTTAAAGAAAATCCTGAGTTCATAAAGCCCTCCACCCGCTATAACGAAGTGCTGTCGTTTCTGGAGAATAATTCTCTGGAAGGCCTTTGTATTTCACGTCCAAAAAAGAGGCTTTCCTGGGGCGTTGAGTTCCCTTTAGACAATAACTACGTGGTTTATGTGTGGTTTGACGCCCTGCTTAATTACATAAGTGCCGCGGGCTACAATCAGGATGAGGAGAGATTTAAGAGTATCTGGCCTGCCGATTATCATTTTATGGCTAAGGATATTTTACGCCACCATGCGATTTTCTGGCCGATTATGTTAAAAGCTTTAGAGATAGATTTGCCGGTGACTATATTTGCTCACGGCTGGTGGAACTTTGAAGGAGAAAAGATATCAAAATCGCGGGGTAATATAGTAAATCCTCTTGAGCTTATAAAAGATATAGGTGTAGATTCTTTGAGGTATTTTTTACTGAGAGAAATACCGGTAGGCGGTGACGGCAGTTTTTCCTGGAAGGCGATAGTAAACAGGATAAATTCGGACCTGGCAAACGATTTAGGAAATCTGGTATTTCGTACGCTTAACATGGCAGAAAAATATTTTTCCGGAAGAATCAGCTCTTCCTCGCCTGCTGTCCCCCGGGAATTCAGAGAAGTTTTATCGGAAATAGAAGGCAGTTACAAAGGATTAATGGATAAAGCCGAATTCAATACCGTTCTTGAGAAGATATTTAAATTTATAAATGTTATGAATAAATATATAGAGGAGACTAAACCCTGGGCTTTATGGAAGGCTGGCGAGAAAGAAAAAATAAATATTTTTCTTTACTCGCTGCTCGAAGGTATAAGAATAGTTTCTATTTACATATGGCCGGTTATGCCCTTTACTGCGGAGTCTATAAACGGACAATTAGGGATTAAGAGCCGTGAACTCAGGATAGAAAATGCCGGCTGGGGCCTGCACGGGGATTTTAAAGTAAAAAAAGAAAAACCGTTATTTCCGCGTATCGATGTTAGTTGATTCTCACTGTCATCTTAACTCGCTCTCTCCCGATACATTGAGGAGAGTAATTTCTTCTCCTGACAGAGATTGTATCTTTTTTGATTCCTCAATTGATTTTGATAGTTCTTTGGCCTCGATAGAACTTTCCCGGCGGTATGATTTTATATATACGGCTTTGGGGTTCCACCCCTTCAAGGTAAAGGATTTCAGGGATTCTGTAATCGACGATTACCGCAAGCTTATCCGGGAAAATAAAAAAATCATTGCCATAGGCGAAATCGGGCTGGATTACAAGGCTGATTCCGAAGCAGCACTTCAGGAGGAGGTATTCATAAAGTTTCTGGAGCTGGCCGGTTTTGAGAATTTACCGGTAATTTTACATAACAGGTTCCAGAATAAAAAAAGCAGCACCTGCAGGGCGTTAGAGATTATTGAGGATGTTTTTGCGGTTTATGACAAGGTAGTCTTTCATTGTTTTTCATATTCTCCGGCGCTTATGGATGAGATTATAAAAAGAGGCGGGATGGTTTCATTTTCTCTTAATGTTTTACGCGAAGATAAGGGTATTATCGCATCTTTAGAGAGGTGTCCGGTCGAAAACCTTTTACTGGAAACCGACTCTCCCTATATGAAAATTAAAGGTTCAGCCTCAACACCTCTGGATATAAAAAATGTTTATAGTTTTGCTTCTTCCTGCAAACGCATCGGAGAAGATTATCTTAAAGAGGCGGTATTTTCCAATGTAAGAAGAGTTTTTTCTGTTTAGGTTGGATTTAGGGCCATATCTAATAAAAACCATGCGAGCCGTAAAGTTTGAAAATAAACACTTATTTTACCTGGACCAGACAGAACTGCCTTCAAAAGAGGTCTGGCGGGAGTGCCGGGGCTTAAAAGAAGGATTTGAGGCGATTAAGACATTAAGAGTAAGGGGTGCTCCTTTGATAGGGGTTTTTGCCGCTTATTGTCTAAGCCTTCATCTTGACACTCTTCCCCCGGATAAAGGTAAGTTTTTAAAAGAATTCCATAAAGCATCTAAATATCTTGAATCCTGCCGTCCTACCGCGGTAAATCTTTCCTGGGCGCTTGGAAGGATAAAAGATACCGTATCGCATTACAAAGATTATTCAGTTTCCCGGATAAAAAGAGAAGTTATAAAGGAAGCCGGGAAGATAAACAAAGAAGACGTAGGGCTTTGTAAAAAGATGGCGGGTTACGGAGTTAAATTGATTAAATCCTCGGATAGGATACTTACCCATTGCAATACAGGTTTTTTAGCCACATCCGGGGACGGTACGGCCCTGGCCGTCGTTTACAAAGCACATAAGATGAGAAAAAAAATAATGGTCTATGCATGCGAGACCCGGCCTCTCCTGCAGGGAGCACGTCTTACCGCCTGGGAACTGGTTAAGAGAAGAGTGCCTTCGACTTTAATTTGCGACAGTGCGGCAGCTTATCTTATGAAAAAAGGAAAGATCGACAAGGTTTTTCTGGGGGCCGACAGAATTGCCTCAAACGGAGATACCGCGAATAAAATAGGAACCTACAATCTGGCGGTTATGGCAAATCACCATAAGATTCCTTTTTATATAGTTGCGCCTTTCAGCACTTTCGATTTGAATCTTTCATCGGGGAGAGAAATAGTTATTGAAGAAAGAGGAGAAGAGGAGGTGAAAAAACCTTTGGGTAAATTCACTATAGCCCCTGAGAGTATTAAAGTATGTAACCCCGCTTTTGATGTTACGCCAGGTAAGTTGATTACCGCTATAATTACGGATAAAGGTATAAT
>WJKZ01000002.1 GCA_014728785.1 Candidatus Omnitrophota bacterium | reverse complement strand
GGCTGTTAGTGGTTCAAGGGTTGCATTTGGCGAGTACGGCATAAAAGCCCTTGAATCTGCTTGGCTTAAAAATAATCAGCTGGAAACAGCCAGAATAGTTTTGACACGCAGATTAAGACGGGGAGGTAAATTGTGGATAAGGGTCTTTCCCGATAAACCGATAACCAAAAAGCCGGCTGATTCCCGTCAGGGTAAAGGTAAGGGTGAAGTTGATGGTTGGGTTTCTGTTATTCGAAGAGGAAGGGTTATATTTGAAATCGGAGGAGTCCCTGAGGATTATGCCCGTGAGTCATTCAGGCTGGTAGCGTATAAACTTCCCTTTAAAACAATGTTTGTAACCCGGAGACGATAAAAGATAAAGAAACAAAGATGGAAATAAAAGAAATAAGACAGTTATCCAAAGAGGAGTTGAAAAATAAGCTGGAAGAGCTAAACAAGCAATTGATGGAATTACAGTTCAAGCGCAGAAGCGGGGTGGAGAAACCGCATATGTTTAGAGTGATAAAAAGAGATATAGCCAGAATCCTGACTGTCTATACCGAAAAAAGAGGAGAAGAGAGTGAGTAAAAAAATACTCGAAGGTGTGGTCGTTTCGGATAAGATGGACAAGACCGTGACGGTTTTGACTTTAAGGCGTTTTCCTCACAGGTTATACAAAAAGTTAACGGTCAAAAAGAAGAAGTATAAGGCTCACGATGAACATAATAAAGCAAAAGTCGGCGATAAGGTAAAAATCGTCGAAAGCCGTACTTATTCAAAAGATAAATATTTCCGCCTTCTGGAGATTTTAAAATGATTTACTTAAGAAGCAAATTAAATGTAGCCGATAACAGCGGGGCAAGAAAAGTTGCATTTATCGGCGTAATCGGAAAGAAAAATAAAGACCACGCGGATGTGGGAGATATTATAACCGCCAGCGTAAAAGAAACTATACCTAACTCTCCTATCAAAAAGGGGGAAGTGGTCCGGGCGGTTGTGGTGCGTACCTGTTTTCCTATTAAAAGAAAAGACGGTTTAGCCGTTAAATTTGATAAAAACGCATGTGTAATAATAGATAAGCAAGGTAATCCACGGGCTACTAGGGTATTTGGACCTGTAGTAAGAGAACTGAGAGATAAATTCGGGAAGATACTCTCTTTAGCCCCGGAGGCAATTTAATTATACTGAATGAGGTATATATGTCTTTAAGAATTAAAAAAGGTGATAGAGTAAAGGTTGTAGCAGGCAAGGATAAAGGGAAAACCGGCAAAGTGTTGAGGATTATGTCTTCAAAAAACCGTATAATCATCGAAAATGTTAATGTAGTCAAAAAGCATATCCGCCGGCGTTCCGAAAGTGAGCAGGGAGGCATCAGGGAAATTCCTTCATCTATAAATATAGCGAATGTCGGTCTGTTTTGTTCTCATTGCAATAAGGCGGTAAGATTTGGGGTTAAAAAATCAAAGGATAAAACTAAAGTGAGGATTTGTAAAAAATGTCAGCGTCCGATTTAAAAGAAAAATATGTACCACGCCTTCTACAGTTGTATAAAGAATCTATATTGCCTGAGATGAAGAAAGAGCGGGGATACTCGAACGATTTGGCCGTTCCCCGCTTGGTTAAGATTGTGGTTAACATGGGGTTGGGTTCGGTTTCTTCTGATCCCAAGGCAATTGAGCAGCTTTCAGGAGAACTTGCTGTGATAACCGGGCAGAAGGCTAAGATATGCAGGGCCCGTAAACCAATTTCTAACTTTAAATTGCGTAAAGGTATGGGGGTAGGTTGCTGTACAACTCTGCGCAAGAGCAGAATGTATGAGTTTTTAGACAGGCTGATTACTGTAGCCATACCCCGAATTAGAGATTTTAGAGGATTTTCTTCCCATGCTTTTGACGGAAGCGGTAACTATGCTTTCGGTCTTGCTGAGCAGGGTATATTCCCGGAAATAAATCTGGATAAGGTAAGCAGAACCCAGGGAATGAACATAGTTATCAATACCAATGCGGTAAGTGACGAGGAGTGCAGGCTATTGTTGGAAAAATTCGGATTTCCCTTTAGGAGGTAATATGGCAACTACTGCAAAGATTCAGAAATGGAAAAGAGAAAGAAAAAAAGCGAAATTTTCGACTCGCCGGAAGAATAGATGCCGCATCTGCGGCAGGCCCAGGGGGTATATACGGGATTTTGAACTTTGTCGTATATGTTTTAGGGAATTGGCTTGGCGGGGAGAGATTCCCGGCGTAAAAAAGGCCAGTTGGTAAAAACAAACGGAGAAGAGAATATATGAGCAGAACAGACCTGATTAGCGACGCTTTTACGATTATCCGCAATGCGGCAGGCGCAAAAAAAGAAGATACCTACATACCTTACTCGAAACTCCTCCTCAGGGTATGTGAGATACTTAAGAATGAAGGGTATTTACAAAACTTCAAAGAGGTAGACCTGGGAAATTACAAGAAGATAAAGATTTATCTGAAATATATAGGAAAAAAGAACGCCATAAGGAAAATTTCCAAGGTGTCCAAACCGGGAAGGAGAGTTTATCTGAAAAGAAAAGATATTTTTCCTGTTTTAAACGGTTACGGCCTGGCGATTGTTTCTACCTCTAAGGGGATTATAACCGATATCCAGGCACGGGAAAAAGGTGTCGGGGGAGAGATAATAGGCGCGATATGGTGATATTAAATCGTGAGGAGAAAATCTTATGTCACGCGTAGGAAAACAACCCATAAAAATACCTGAAGGTATTAAAATAAAAACAGAAAATAATATAGTAAGTGTTGAAGGGGGCAAAAACAAGCTTCAGATGCCTCTGCCGAAAGGAATAAGCCTGGATATAAAGGAAGAGATGGTTTCGGTTAAGCGAGCCGAGAACACAAAGCAGTTGAAAAGCCTTCACGGAACAATGAGGGTTTTGATAAATAACATGATTGTAGGGACCACTAAGGGGTTTAAAAAAGAGTTGGAAATTAAAGGGGTAGGGTATAAAACTCAGATGAAAGGTGAAAGTATTGTTCTGAACATAGGTTTTTCACATCCGGTAGAGATGGCGATACCGGAAGGATTAAAAGTGTCTACCCCCAGTGCGACACGAATTGTAATTGAAGGCATAGATAAGCAGAAAGTCGGGGAATTTGCGGCTAAAATCCGCAGAGTATATC
>WJKZ01000234.1 GCA_014728785.1 Candidatus Omnitrophota bacterium | reverse complement strand
GAATCAAGTATAGAGAGTTCCTGCAGGCGATGATAAAGCCTCATCTTATCGAGACAAAGACTTAAGAGCTTCACAAAATAAGGTATATATTCTATAACCTTACGGGAATTGGTCTTTATGCTCAGATATTCTTCCTGCTCATCCTCCAGCTCGAATTTAAGATATCCTTGTTCACCGCTGAAGTCGCCGAAGCGTATATCGGAAATATTACCCAGGTGGTGTATCTCCTCGGAAAACACGGAAAACAGTTTGTTTTTATCAAGGAGAGGCGCTATTTTTCTGGTAGTATCATAGAAGAGAAAATACTCGCTTAAATTACTATCCAGGTCGTCTATCTTGGCCTGTAGCCTTTTTGTTTCTATCTTTAACGCTTTATATCTCTCAGAAAGAGATTTCCTTTTTTCCAAATTGTTTTTCTTAAAATCCCTTAAGGCAAATATCTTTGTCGCTAAAAAAGCAAATAATAATGAAAGTATACTCAACCAGCAAAACATATTCTATTTTTTCCTTCCCTTTTGGCCTTATAGAGGGCTTTGTCTACTTTTTCTGTAAGTTTATTTACATCCCGTTCATCAGGCTGGCTTACCACAGCCCCCAGAGATACAGTAAATTTAATTTTCTTTCGGCGGAAGGTAAGTTCCGCTTCTTCGGTGGCAAGCCTTATGTCTTCGCCTATTTTTAAAATTTTATCTTTATCGCATTCGACGACATATATGATGAATTCTTCACCTCCGTAGCGGGCAATTAAATTACCGGGCTCGCCGGCCTTGCCGTTTAATATTTTTGCCAATTTTTTTAAAACCGAATCTCCTACCACGTGGCCATACTGGTCGTTTACCATTTTAAAATCATCTATGTCCAGCATTAAGAGGCCGAGGTTGGAATTTCTTTCACTGCATCTCTTCAGCTCTTCATCCAGCCGTTCAAAAAAGTAATCACGCAGGAAAAGCGAGGTAAGAGAGTCTTTGATAGCTAAATCCTTAGCGTAGTGCAATAAGTTTCCTCTCTCAATAACTACAGCAGCCAAATCACATATATTACGTAAGATGCGGGAATCTTCCAAGCTGAAATTGGAAACATTCTGGCTCTCGGCTCTCATCACTCCCAATACTTTATCTCCTACCGAAATAGGACTGGCAACAAAAGAACGGCTCTTTCGCTGAGTATAAGAGTGCGAGTGGGTATAATCAAATCTGAAATCCCGGGTTAAATCGTCTATAAGTAACGAGCAGTTGTGCCTCAAAACCCATTTATCTAGAATATCGCCCTCTTTTTCCTTTATAACCATCTCCTTTCTCTTGAGCGAACAAGAAAGGCTCAAGGAATCCTTATCCTTCTCAAAGACAAAGAATAATATACTGTCGGAATCGGGAAATAGATCACCCAGAGTATTTATGATATAGTCATAAATCTCTGAAGTATCTATAAGTTCAATCAGATTCTGGGAAATGCTGAAAAGCAGGGACAAACGCTTCCGTCTTTCCGGAAGAAGAGCCAGGGTCTCTTTTTTCTCTTTAAGGCCTTTTTCCAAAAGATTGATTTCTACTTCGATTCTTTCGTTTTCTCCCTGAAGTACAGATAAAAATTTAAGCCTGGCCCTGTAGAAAAAGACAAATATTCCTCCGGCCACAACAATAATAGCGACGAAACTTATAAGAGAAATTTTCGCCGTGCAGGCAAAAAGAAAGGATAAGATTACAAGAAGTATTAATGCTGTGGTACTTAAAATACTATACAATGGTTTTTTCGGTAGAGGGGTCGAAAAAATGAGCCCTAGTCATATCAAACACCACTTCAACCATGCTGCCCATTAAAGGCTTATTGGCAGCATCTACTACTGCTATTATAACATGTTTCCCGGTAGTAAGATATAAATAGTTTTCAGAGCCCATTGTCTCCATGACGTCGCACAAAACATTGACCGTATTCTCAGGGGTAGAATGAGAAGCAAAAAGTTTATCATAGATATTTTCCGGCCTTATACCGAAGACAACTTCTTTATCGATGTAATTTTCCAGCTTGTCAGCCATTTGATCAAGAATTTTAACCTGAAAATTACTTTCGTTGAAAATAAAGACCTCCATTTCTGGCTATGACCTTACCCTTCATGAAATTCATGGGAGGTGAACCTATAAACCCTGCTACAAACTTATTAGTCGGGTTATCGTAAACGTTTAAAGGAGTATCGAATTGCAGCACTTCTCCGTTTTTCATAACCGCAATCCTGTTACCTAAAGTCATAGCTTCTGTCTGGTCATGAGTCACATAAATCATAGTGGTTTGTATTTTTAAATGAAGCTTATGTATTTCGGTGCGCATCTGGACTCGCATCTTAGCGTCCAGGTTACTTAAAGGTTCATCAAAAAGGAATACTTCTGGTTTACGTACTATAGCCCTGCCTACGGCGACCCGTTGTCTTTCTCCACCGGAAATCTCTTTTGGTTTACGTTCGAGGAGACGGCTTATCCCCAGAATTTGAGCAGCCTCCTTCACTCTTTTATCTATATCCTGCTTTGAATAATTGCGAAGCTTCAATGCAAAGGCCATATTAGCATAGGCATTCATGTGGGGATAAAGAGCATAGTTTTGAAAAACCATAGCGATATTTCTATCCTTGGCGGGGATGTTGTTTACCATTTTGTCTTTTATGTAAATCTCTCCTCTGGTGGGATAGTCAAGGCCGGCTATCATTCTCAAGGTAGTGGACTTACCGCAGCCGGAAGGACCTACTAATACCACAAATTCTTTATCTTTTACGGTAAGATTAACTTCGTTTACGGCCGGAATACCGCCTTTATACTCTTTCACCAAATCTTTAAGTAAAACCTGCGCCATAAGTCTAAATTTTAAATTTTAAATTTTAATATGTCAAGTTAAATAATCAATCAGTTTAAAAAGTGTATCTTTTAATTCTTTCCTGGGCACGACCATATCTATGAGCCCGTGTTCATAATTAAATTCGGAAGTCTGAAAGCCTTCCGGTAAATCCTGCTTAATAGTCTGCTTTATCACCCTGGGACCGGCGAATCCTATCAGGGCTCCGGGTTCAGCCACTATTATATCGCCCAGACCCGCGAAGGAAGCCATAACCCCCGCCATTGTAGGATGAGCAAGTATAGAAATATAAGGGATATTCTCCTTTTTAAGATTAGCTATGGCGCCGCTGGTCTTAGCCATCTGCATAAGACTGAGCATTCCTTCATACATTCTTGCCCCACCCCCTGAACTGGAAGATATAACCAATGGTATTCTTTCCTCTGCCGCTTTCTCTGCCAGAAGAGTAATCTTTTCCCCCAAAACAGAGCCCATAGAGCCCATGATAAAACGAAAATCAGTAACCCCTAAAGCTATTCTTCTTCCTTTAAGCCTGGCTTCTCCCACCACGGCTGCTTCCTTTAAACCGGTAGTCTTTACGGCATGCTGAAGTTTCTCTTTATAAGTCTTAGGGCCTGAAAATCCTAAGGGATCGCTTGAGGTAAGATTAGAGGCAATCTCAGAGAAAGTGTTTTTATCCGCCAGGAGGTCTACCCTCTCCCAGCAGATTAAAGGAAAATGGTATCCGCACTTCGGACAAACCTTAAAATTATCTTCAAGTATTTTTCTGAATATAAGGCTGGAGCACTTATTACATTTATCCCATAAGCCGTCGGGTATCTTTTTTTTCTTCTTTCCGAAACCGAAAGATTTATTGAATATCCTCAAGGTTTAAACCTCCTCAAGACTATCCCCGAAAGTATCTTGGGGTAAAAATAAGTGCTTTTTTGGGGAAGCTTCAAGCCTTTGCTTGATACCTTAACCACTTCTTCCAGAGATACAGCCCTTAAGAGGAAGGCGGTTTTTTTGTCTCCGGAAATCTTTTTAGCCTCCTTTATACTATGAGTATACTCTATATCCCCTTTTATTGCAAATAAAGGCAAAACGGCCTTCTGGAACACATAACTGTCCAACTTGCGGTACACAGGGTTGTCCACTTGTTTCAGAAGCCCTTTGTCTTTGAGCTTAAGAAGATAAAATTTACCCCGCCGGTATATCCCCATGCGGAAATCGCCTTTTTCTTTTAACTTTTCCTCGAGTTTTCTCCGGCTTACAGAAAAAACCCCAAAGACCTCTTTCAGTTTCTTAAAAAATTCATTTTCATTTTTAACCTGCGCAACCCGGTGGGTAGGCAATATTACCAACCCCTGCTGGTAACCCGTAACATAAGCAAGTATCCAGTTTAAATCTTTAAATCTACTTTTATTTTTAAGAAAATAATCGTAGGATATCTCAAAACGATGGTGGCCGTCGGCTATAACCAACTTGCCTCTTTCAAACCCTCGGCAGATCTTTTTTATATCCGCGGTTTCGTTTATATTCCACGCCCTGTTAAGATTACCCTCATCATCGCAGAATTTGATAAGAGGCTCCTTCCGCATAAGCTTTGTGCGTATGTCTTTCAGAAAATCAATTCTTTTGGCGGAGATTACGAAAATAGGACTGAGGTTGGCTTTTAAGGTCTGTAAGATTCTTTTCCTGTCTATCTTGGGCCCCTTGAAAGTATTTTCATGGGGAAATATACTTCTTTCATCCATACTTAGCAGGCAAAGAATACCGAACCGGCTGAGACGGCGGCCATCTATTTTGAAATGCTGTTCGTAAAAATAAAAACCGGCAACGTTGTCGTCAACAAGAATATTTTTATCTACCCATTCAGAGAATTTTTTTCCGGCTTTTTTATAATTTTTTTTGTCTGCGATAAGAATGTGAGAAAAGTTATAAGGAGACTTTTTACGCAGCCTGTTAAGCTGACCTTTACTTATTACATCGTAGGGCGGGCAAACCAACTTCGAATAATCATTGAACAAACCGGGATTATAGTGAGTGGCCCTGAACGGTTTTATGGTGTCACCCATTATTTTTTATCCTGATTTTTACTTTCTTTTAAACTGCAGTCAGAATTATTACATCCCGAACAGGTCGGTTTAGCTTCTTCCTTCTTCTTTGAAGATAATTTTCTTTTATAGTCCGTTGCAAAAAAGCCGCTCCCCTTAAAAATTAACCCTGCCCCCGGGCCTATCATCCTTTTTACCCGGCCGCCGCAGGCAGGACATTTTTTTAAAGGCTCTTCGCTTATCATTTGAAAAACTTCAAAAACATCCCCGCACTCAAGACACTTGTAATCGTAATTGGGCATCTTCTTCTCCTTTTATAACAGGTATATTTTTTATGGTTATGTATCAGAACACACCGTTATTATAATGTACCTTTTACAGCCGGTCTAATTCGCTATATAATTTTTTCTGCCGGGAGGAAAGTTTTCTGGGTACTTCTATCTCAACTTCTACCAGCTCATCCCCGGTGTGTTTACTGCGCAAGTTTGAAATTCCTTTATTTTTTAACCTGAAAACTGTCTGGGACTGAGTGCCCGGAGGGACCTTCATCCTGGCTCTACCTGTTAAAGTAGGTACCTCGATTTCGGTGCCCAGCACTGCCTTAACCACCCCTATTTTTACTTTACACCTGAGATTGTCGCCGTCTCTTTTGAATACCGGATGAGGTTCTACCGCTATATAAAGGTAGAGATCGCCTCTTCCGCCGGGTGCATAATTTCCTTCGTCCTTTAAACGTAAAACCGACCCGGTATCCACCCCCTTGGGTATATTAATTTTAAGGTTTTTACGCAAGCGTACCCTACCCTGGCCCGAACAGTTTCGACAAGGATTTTGAATAATCTGCCCCGACCCTTTACAGTTGGGGCAAGTCTGGGCAATACTTATAAACCCCATACCGCTGCGTACACTGCCGGCACCTTTACAGGTAGGACAAGTTATCTTTTTTGAGCCGGGAGCTGCCCCTGTGCCGCTACATTTATCGCAAGCCTCATAACGGTAATAAGATACGTTCTTTTCGGCTCCTAAAGCTGCTTCTTTAAGGCTAATAGTGGTCTGGAGCTGAAGGTCCTCTCCATGCTGCATTCGTGCACTTCTTCTCCGGGAGCGCCCCCCTCCGAATATATCGAATCCAAAATCGGAGAATATGTTTTCAAAGATATCACCGAATCCGCCGCCCCCGCCGAAAATATCCGAAAAATCTGCTCCCCGGAAAATATCTTCGGTTGTATAACGGGAATCTATACCGGCATGACCGTACTTATCGTAAAGCTCTTTCTTTTTAGGGTCACTCAATACGGCATAGGCTTCGGAAATCTCTTTAAATCTCTCTTCTGCCTCTTTCTTTTTCTCTTCGGGAACCCTGTCGGGATGGTGCTTCATCACCAGCTGACGGTAAATTTTCTTGATTTCATCCACCCCTGTTCCTTTGGGTACCCCCAGAATGTCGTAATAATCTTTTTTAGTACTCATCATACTCTTACCGGGAAATCAGCAAAGTTTATCCTCTATTATAAGGATAAAATAGAAATTATCAAATAATAAGTGAACTATTGAGTAAATGGGTAAACGAGTTAATGTGTATATATGATTTATGAGTAAACGGGTTTGCGATTAAAAGAGTGTACGAGTTGGTGAGTGTATTTACACGTTTCTGCTCATTTACGCATTTACACATCTACTCATTCACACATTTACCCATCAACTCATTTACCAATTATCTACTTGCTGTTGTCCTCTTCTTTGTATTCAGCATCAACTACTTCAGGCTCCTCTTCTTTTTTCTCTCCCGAAGCCTGTTCTCCGCCTCCAGAGGTGCTTTGAGCCCCTTCGGCCTGGCTCCCAGCCTGCTGTTGAGCTCCCTGTTGCTGTTGTGCCTGTTGCTTATAAACCTGCTCGGCCAACTTATGAGAAGCCTGCATCAACTCATCCATTGAACGCTGAATCTCCTCTTTGGAGGCATTGTCTCTTTTGAGTATCTCCCTTAAGGCTGAAAGTTTCTGTTCAATGTTGCTTTTATCTTCCGGAGAAATCTTGTCCCCAAAGTCTTTCAGGGATTTCTCTGTGGTATAAGCTACGCTATCGGCTTTGTTGCGGACCTCAACTGCCTCCTTTCTTATTTTATCTTCCTCTGCGAATTTCTCGGCCTCTTTGACCATCTTGTCTATTTCATCCTCTGAAAGTTTGTCGGGAGCAGAAATCCTTATCGACTGCTCTTTTCCTGTCCCTTTGTCTTTAGCCGAAACGTGGACTATCCCGTTTGAATCGATATCAAAAGTTACTTCTATCTGGGGCACACCTCTGGGAGCAGGCGGAATTCCAACCAAATCAAACCTGCCCAACTCGGTATTGTCGGCAGCCATTTGACGCTCGCCCTGGAGTACCCGGATGGTTACTGCTGTCTGATTATCCTCGGCAGTCGAGAAAGTCTGGCTCTTCTTTGTAGGAATAGTTGTGTTTTTGTCTATCAGTTTAGTAAACACTCCTCCCAATGTCTCTATGCCCAGAGATAAAGGTGTTACATCCAAGAGAAGCACATCTTTTGTGTCTCCTTTGATAATAGAGGCCTGTATGGCAGCTCCCATTGAGACACACTCCATAGGGTCTATTCCCCTTTCTATCTTTTTACCGACATAACCCTCAACTTCTTTTTGCACTATAGGCATGCGTGTAGGTCCTCCGACCATGATAATCTTATCTATATCCGTTGCGTTGAGCTTTGCGTCTTTTAAGGCCTGCTCCATAGGGCCCTTACATTTCTGAACAATCGGAGTTACCAGCTCCTCTAACTTTGCCCGGTTTATTGACATAGTAAGGTGCTTGGGACCGCTTGAGTCGGCAGTAATAAACGGTAAATTGATATCTGTGGTTACAGTGCTTGATAATTCTATTTTGGCTTTCTCTGCCGCTTCTCTCAACCTCTGCATAGCCATCTTGTCGTTACGCAGATCTATACCGCTCTGCTTCTTAAAGTCTTCGGCTATGTAATTTATCATAGCATTATCCATGTCTGTACCGCCGAGATTGGTATCACCATGGGTAGAAAGAACTTTAAACCCTCCTTCGGCCCACATTTCCATAATAGTCACATCAAGCGTTCCTCCTCCGAAGTCAAAAACCATAATCTTTAGTTCCGTACCTACTTTGTTCAGTCCATAAGCAAGACAGGCTGCCGTAGGCTCGTTTATTATCCGGAGAACATTTAAACCGGCAATGGTTCCGGCGTCTTTAGTCGCCTGGCGTTGGTTGTCATTAAAATAAGCAGGGACCGTTATAACCGCATCCTTAACATCTTCTCCCAGATAGGCTTCTGCGTCCTGTTTTATCTTCTGCAGAATGAATGCCGAAACCTGCTGGGGGGTATATTCCTTATCATAAACTTTAAATTTATGGCTGGTCCCCATTTTTCTTTTAGCTGCCATTATGGTACCGTCGGGGTTAACCGACGCCTGTCTTCTGGCCGGCTCACCTACAAGCCTCTGTCCGTCTTTGGTAAAAGCTACCACGGAAGGAAATGCTTTACCGCTGGCAACCCCCGCCCCTTCAGCCGAAGGGATAATACTAGGGCGACCGCCTTCCATAACTGCTGCTGATGAATTAGAAGTTCCTAAATCAATACCTATTGTTCTTGCCATATTTACACCTCCTTAGTTATTTAGAACCATCATCGGTTGTCTTTTTCTCATCCGTTTCTGAATTTTTAAGATTCTCGTACTCATCTTCTGCTTCGCGCTCAACCCGGATTCCTTTCTCTTCCTTTTTGGGCGGCTTTGCGATTTTAACCCTCGCAGGCCTTATTATACGCCCGCTGAAAAGATAACCCGGCTGTAATTCCTCAACCACAATTTCATCAACAACCGAATCATCTTCCACTATTTCTACAGGCTCATGTTTATAAGGGTCAAATTTCTCGCCCCTGGCTGTTATTTTCTTAAGACCTTTAGTTTCAAGCAAAGCGTGCAGTTGTTTGGAAATCATATCGACTCCCTGGTGCAGCAAATCGAAGTCTTTCTTTTTCTCTGCATACTGAATACCTCTTTCGAAATTATCGAGTATACCTAAAAGTTCTATGATTAAACCTTCATTAGCAAACTTAACAAACTCATTTTTTTCTTTAAAGGCGCGCTTGCGGTAATTATCAAACTCGGCTTGGAGCCTCAAATACCTCTCACGCAACTCTCTGTAATCGCCTTTCCCCTGCTCTCGCCGTGTTCTTTCTTCTTCAGGAACTTCCTGAAGTTCCTCTTCCTGTTCCTGCCGGGTTTCCTCTTTCTCTTCCCGTTCAGGAAAATCCTGTTTGCCTTCGTCTTTCCTTTTCTCAACCATAATAACCTCGTAATTTAACTGTTATCTTCAATATGTTCTGGTCAGCCTTCTACCTGCATATTAGAACTAAAAAATACTCCAGAATAATTTTTTCTAAATTAAATCATCTATCACACTGTGCAACTGATTCTTTACCGAATATAAACAGGAAGTTGCTCTCAGGTAATTCATTCTCATCGGCCCCAGAAGCGCCAGAGCCAAAGATACGTTCCGGCGACGCAATCCCGAAACTATCAGGGAACAGTTTGCTATATCTTCACAACCTATTTCCTCACCTATAAAAATCTGTATGTCCTCCTGGAGGCAGTTTAAAAGTAAATTCTGCAAACCGGTTATATTTACCTCCAGCGCATAAATGATATGCTTTAAAGCCTCTATGTCTTCAAATTCAGGCTGCTCAAGTATGAAACGCATCCCTTTGTATAAAAGCTTCTCATTCCTGCCTGCCAGAGCTATAAGAGAAGTATAGCCGCTGAGGCGGGTTAAAGCATCCAGGGTGTAATCAAGCACTTCGTCGATTTCATAATCTATAAGCTTACCCAGATTAAGAGTTACGGGATAATTTTCTATCAAGCCCTCTTTGCCCAGGAGTTTTACATAATACCTGAAACCCTCTTCGGTAGGAACTCTTCCCGATGAAGTGTAAAGATGAGAAAGAAACCCCTTTTTCTCCAGCGCAACCATCACGTTTCGAACAGTCGCCGGAGAGTAGCTGAGTTTATATTCTTTACAGAGATACCCGGAACTGATAGGTTTTGATTCCTTTATATAACTGTCTATAATTAAAGAAAGAATCTGCTCTTCTCTTCTCCGGGAATCAACATATCTTACCATAGTTTAACACCACTTTTAGCACTCTCGCTTTGAGAGTGCCAAATATACTAACACACCTCACTCCTTTAGTCAAGGTGGTGCGAATCTCTTTAATATTATTTACTTTAAACCTTTCTCTTCTGAAGATGCTTCTCCATCTTATACTTAACCTTTACCAGTTGCCGACTCAAGGCTGAAAATGCCTTATTTATGGCTATGCTCGCTTTTCTCCCCTTTTCATCTGCTACTAAAACCTTATTTGAAGGTAGATACAAACATGAACGGCAAAAATACTGCTCTTTGTGAGGGTTTTTTTCTATATGCAAAGACAGATGTACCGGGTCTCCTTTTTTGCGGAATATCTTCAGCCTTCTCTCGATTTTTTTTAAATTATTTTCTAAAATATTACTTATAAAATCACTCTGCTCCAAATACTTGAAAGAAACATCCACCCTCATCTAAAAACCCCCTTATGGTTAAGTAAAAAGTTAAAACCGATAGACAGGAAATAGTCGAGATACAAGTTACAAGCTGCAGGTTTCAAGTGTATATGTATAATCCAAGAGATGTGTTGACAGTTCTTTGAAAAAAAGGGTCACAAACAGCCCTCAGTTGCCGTAAAATGGTGTTTGACAAAATACCAACGACAACCAAAAGGAGGTGCTGTCATG
>WJKZ01000233.1 GCA_014728785.1 Candidatus Omnitrophota bacterium | reverse complement strand
TTGTCGGCTAAATATATACGGCTTAAGTTTCTTATTAAGGGATGAGACATATTAACTTCCATTACTTTTTTGGAAACGGGTTGGTCTTTGCTCATCATCCGCACCATTCTTTCAAGCTGAGGGTCAAGAGAATCTTTAGGAGCCAGAAGAGTCACAGGAAAATCAACGAGCCTACGGGAGACAACAACATCTTTTACTTTATCAGCCAACAAGTCTTTACAGAAAGCAATGAAAGATTTTGTCAGGTTATCCTGGCTTTCTTCTATCTTATCCTCAGGCATAACTTCTATATCGGCCTTATCTATAGAACGCAAAGACAGGCCATCGTATTCTCCTATTGAAGGGACTACAAAAATATCCACCGGTTCACTGAGAAGTAAAACTTCCAGAGACTTCTTTTTGAAATACTCAAGATTAGGATGGCTTTCCAGCAACTCCCTGTTTTCTCCGCAGATATAATATATCTCTTTCTGGTCCGGATGCATTCTTTGCTTGTAATCTTTCAATGATATGGTTTCCCCTTCTTCTGTCATAGAAGTCTGGAAGCGTAAAAGTTCTATAATCTTCCCACGATTAGCAAAATCAGTATTTATGCCCGTTTTAAAGAGCGGGCCGAAATCTTTACAAAACTCTTTATATTTAGAAGGTTCAGTATCTGCCCAGCTTTTAAGGAGCTTCAGAATCTCAGTAGTCAAAAACTTTCTTATCCTCACCATTGCCGGGCTGTGCTGGGTTACTTCTCTCGATACATTTAAAGGCAGATCTTCTGTATCCACAACCCCCCTTACAAACCTCAGGTATTCGGGAAGCAAATCTTTATGATCATGCTTTATGAGAATTTTATTAGAGTAAAGGTGGAGACCTCTCTCGCTCTGCAATCTGTATAAATCAAAATCTCCCCCGGAAGGTATAAAAATCAGGGCTTTAAAATTAACTGTTCCCTCTATCGCTAAATGGGAAAAACCCAGGGGCTCATTTTCTTCGTGAGTAATGAATTTATAAAATTCACTGTATTGAGAGGGTGTTATATTTTCTTTTTTGCGGTGCCAGAGAGCACCGACAGTGTTGAGTCTTTTCCCTTCCAAATATATGGGAAAATCAAGAAAATTGGAATATTTATTTATTATTTGTTTTACCGCTTCGGCCTTGCTGAATTCTTTAGCATCCTCCTTCAACTTAAGTTCAACTGTTGTTCCTTTACTATTTTTATCTATCTCTTCTATATTGAATCCGTAATCGGGGCGATTCTGCCAACGCCATCCTTTACCGTCACTTGCGGCATAACGGGTATCTACAGTCACGCTACCGGCCACCATAAAAACAGAATAAAAACCTACTCCGAACTGCCCAATTAGATTTTTATCGAAACTCCTCTCCTGCTCCTTTACTTTTCTTAAAAAATCTGCCGTCCCCGAACGGGCTATAGTCCCTAAATTATTAATCAGGTCTTCCTTTGTCATTCCTATCCCGTTGTCCGAAACTCTAAGGATAGAATTTTTCTCATCGGTTTCTATCTCTATTTTTAACTCTTCCTCCGGCTCAATCATATCTTCTCCTGCAAGTTTACTGAACCTTATTTTATCGAGAGCGTCGGAAGAATTGGAAATAAGCTCCCGCAAAAATATCTCTCTGTGGGTATATAAGGAATTGGCTATTAAGTCAAGAAGCTGCTTTATTTCAGCCTGAAATTCAAATTTAGATACATTTTTACCTGTCTGCTCCATCGAAAATCATCCTCCCCGGCCAATAACTATTCAGCCCAAACCTGACCTGGCACATATAATTATACAAGTTTACGCGGGCGAAAGGCAACAGATTTACCGCAGGATATAAGTTTAAACCGGCAAAAAAGATTTTACCACTAAACCGCCCTAAAGGAAAGTTAAAAATAATTACCTTAAACCCCTGTCTTTGGCTCCGGAATAACCCCTTGTGCGGCAGGAATCACCCCTTAAAATAAACCGGTTTTATTAAACAGACAGAAGGCATTAAGCCTTGCGGTTTATTTTTGGCACCTTTCTAAGTCCCTTTGCCCTATGTGGCGATGGTGATATAATTTAGAAAAGGCAAATAAGCAAAATACCCTAAGGGGATTTTGGTTAATTAAATCAAATAACCATAGAACTTATGGAAAAATATCCCTCCGTACGGTCTTTGAAATTTGCCTCATCAATAACAGTTGCTTTCATCCTTTCTGTCCTGCCGGGCTGCTTAAGGCAGGAATTCAAAAAGGCAAAATTCGCACCCCCGCCGGGAAAAATAATTTTTATAGTAGGTCAGGATAACGACACCATTGAAGAATATATAAATAATACCGGTACGGTCCCGGCAGGGTTTATGGTCTATACATCAATTCAGGAATGTAAAGGGATTTATTTACCCGTAGATTACGGTAGCGGCCCCCAATGCTTTCAATGCCTGGTTGAGAAATACCCTAACACAGTCATACAATTAGGGCTTTATATGACAGGAGCACTGGAGGAAATTTTAAGCCATAAGTATGATAAGAATATTGATAAACTTTCCCGCTGGATAAAAAATTCAGAGAGACCGGTATATCTGCGGATAGGCTATGAGTTTGACCTGCCTCAGAATTCATATAAACCCGAAAAATATATCGAAGCTTACCGCTATATAGTAGACCGGCTGAGAAAAGATAAAGTGGAAAATGTCGCCTATGTATGGCATTCCTGCGGCTGCTACTCTTACAGACCGCCGATTGAGTGGTACCCGGGAAACAATTACGTAGACTGGGTAGGTTTATCCTATTTTTACCCTGTAACAAAATACACCGAAAGAGTAGTTGAGCTCGCCGAAAAGCTAAACAAACCTCTAATGATAGGTGAAGCTACCCCCAGGGGTGTAGGTACCCGCTATGCCGATTACGCCTGGAAGAGATGGTTTGAACCTTTTTTTGAATTTATAAAAAACAACAAGGTAAAAGCCGTGTGTTATATAAATTCCGACTGGGAAAGTATGCCTATGTGGAAAGAGCAGGGGTGGCTCGATGCACGCGTACAGGCGAATCCAAAAATAAAAAACCGCTGGCTTAAAGAAATTAAAAAGCCGCCTTATCTTACTGCCTCACCCTATCTTTACAAAACAATCGGTTACAAAAAGAAAAGGGATTAATTTTTCTCCCCTACTATCTTTACGGTATCGCCTATATCCAGGCCCGTTTCTTTAAAAAATCCCTGCTTTACTTCAAGCGCATAAAGAGCTTTGACGGAAGAAATGGTAACCTTGTTACTCATCGGCTCCATGGTCTGTATTTCCAGTATTTCCAGATAAGGGCTGAGAAAAGCGATATCGAGGGGTATAAAGGTATTGTCCATGCAAAATTTTAGATAATCCGCCTTTTCAAACACAAAAAGCATACCGCTTGTACCTGCAAGCTCTTTTCTGAACATCAGCCCTTTAAGCCGTTCTTCTCTTGAATCGGCAACCTCAAAAGTATAAATATGGCCGCCTATCTCTATCTTCACCGTCTCCTTGCTGAGGGTGTCTGCCCCCAGGGAAAAACACAAGCTCAAGAAAAACACAAAAAAAACTACCCTCATCTTAAAAAGTAAGGTCCCGGGGCAGGGAAATAAGAGGAAAAAGACCTGTAGCCTGCTATCTGGCAAGTTTCTTATAGCCTATAAAGATTAATACGCAAAACGCAACCAATAAAGACACAAACCTCATCCAGTGTTGTAATTCCGACCAGTACAAGGCATACCCGTCAATAAGGCTGAATATCCCCCCGAACATTAAACCAGTACCTATAGCCGGCACCCCTGTCAGGGAACCGGTGATAATCGCAACTAACCCCAAAGGGACCGCTGCTGCAAAAAGATGTTTTTGGAAACGCTTCCTGGCCCTGTTGTAATCTTCTGTCTGCTCTTTTCTTTTCTGTTCTAATTCTTTCTTTTCCTCTTCACCCGCTTCTTTGTAAATCCGGTAATAATCTGAATCATAGTAATCCTCCCATTCGGGAGGCGGACTGAAAGTGCTTACCCCATAATGAATAAGTAAAGGAAATATTACAGCTATTCCGAATCCTAAGGCAAATTTCTTAGCCAGCATTTAATCTCCTTTCATTCTTTCCATAAATATTTCCTTTACCGCAAACTCTTGAGCGGTTCATAGTTGCTTTTCTGTTCATTATATAAAAAATTATTATCTTCCCATGCATAAACCGCATACAAGGGCTCCGCGGCAAAACACCAGTCCAGCTGCCGTCCTTCTTCGTCAATGACTTTTCCTCCCCAGCTTGAACTAGCCACCTTTATAACAGGAGGTGTAGCCTCCAGCTCCAGCTTTATCCCGCAAATACTTTCTCCCTCCCATATGTTCACATACCTTCCTTCACGGTAAGAATACACTGCCAGACGGAGATATTGACCGTAGCCTGTGGTAAAAACAAAAATTTCTTTCTCCCCGTCGGAGTTTAAATCTTTAAAATACACCTCGCCGGGCAAACCCCGCGACCTCTCTGTCTGTACTGCCTCATAACCGTTATCTCCTGAATCAAGAATCTGCCAGAAATGAAAAAATTGCTCCTTGCCTGAATCCCGGCCCGGGATAGCGGCAAAAGAGATAAAAACTTCATTACCCGGTTCTTCATCCAGGTTAATCTCAAATACCCGGTCTCTCTGCGAGTGAAAAGGCGCATAAACATAGGTCTTGCCTTCATAGCGTACTTTTTCGGGGATAAAATTTCCCGCCCCGGCATAGGAAAAACTGCTGATATAAAAAAGGGTAAGAACAAAAATAAGCAGAAAAAGTATTCTTACTTTCGGACTAATAGACATCTACGACTTCCCTGCAATCTTTTAAACCTGTTGCACCGGGGGCACAATCCTGGCCGCATAAACACGAAGAGGAGGCAGAATAAAATTCTTCATCCTGCTGCTCGCACCATTTTACACATTCACTCTTATTGTCAAAATAAGGACTCCTCCGCCAATAGTTATTAGTTTCATCTGCACCGCGGGGATAATAAACACCTTCCCAGTGGCTCTCACAACCTGAAAGCAAAAACAACACACAGACAATCAAAAATAACCTCATATTATCACTTCTTTAAGCCCGGAGCTCTGTTTTTTTAGGTTGCCTAATAGAAGTTTATTGTTTTTCGATAATCTTAGCTAAAAGAGAACAGACACAGTACAGAGATATTACTATGAAACCCGAACATATAAAAATAATCGTAGCCATAGGGTCCCCTCTGGTAAAAGATAGTATTACAGCACAGAGAGAAAGAAATATTCCAAAAAACCAGGGAACTAATATAAAAGTAACTTTTTCTAAAAGACTCAACTTCATAACCCTCCTTATTTAAACGCCTCTAATAACCTTATCCTGAATACTCCCGGCTACAAGCTTTAAAATCGACCCTTAGCGCAAGCAAAAATATAGCCTGAAAAACCAAAAACCCTCAATCAGGAACTTTTTCCAAAGACGGTGTAGGGTTACTGTGATACTCAAAAGAAGTTTTGTGGCTCTTAAAAAAAGGGGCGGTTGTACCGGCTACGAAATGCCGGTAAAAAAACACAAGACCCCAGACGACTAAAACCAGTATAATTATTTTTTTTATCATAAAAGAAAAAAGCAACCCCCTCACCGAAGGTTACTTAAATTATCGTTTTAGTGAAAACTTAACTCTCATTTCCTTTAAATTAATCTTACTATAGCAATATTTATTTTGCAACTAATAAATAAACCGGAGCCGCACGCTCTTGAATCCCCCGGCATATTAGCTCATCCCGGCTTTACGGTTTAATTAAGTTCCCGGCGACCGGAAAACTGAGAGATGAAAATATTTAAATCTTTTTCGAAGAATTCCTCTTCGGCAAAAAAACAGGGAATAATATCTTCGGAGAGAATAAAACTAAAAAAAACAAAAAGGTAATCGTCCATACAATAAACTTATTTGCGGGGTCTTACAGTCC
>WJKZ01000232.1 GCA_014728785.1 Candidatus Omnitrophota bacterium | reverse complement strand
ATCCTTCTGCCCCCGAGCATATGTCAGTTGAAGGAGGTGTCGTTTGTGCCGATAGCAGTTGGAATAAAGACGGGACAAAAATTGTAGCTTATGTAAAAACCGACCGAAAACAAAGAAGCGGTGCTATTTTAATCATTGATACCGGAAGGGCAGAGTAGCTTACAGTTTTGAGTTTATGGCTGGTAGTTTTTTAGTAGTAAAATTATATAAAAAAGGGTAAGAATTTTCTTACCCTTTTTTATATTGCAGATTTGATTTAGCTAAACTTATCTACCGTAGCCGCCGCCGAACCTGTTGTCTCTTCCAAAGTTGTCTTTGCGCGGCTTCATTTTTTGAGCTCTATTGACTCTGAGCTTTCTTCCCTTTAGTTCATAGTCGTTTAAGGCATCTATTGCCTGCTGGGTTGCTTCTTCAGTTGCAAACTCTACAAAACCGAAACCTTTAGGTCTTCCGGTATATTTGTCAGATATGAACTTTATCTCTTCTGCCTCTAAACCTTTTTCACTCAATAACTGTCTGAACTCATCTTCTGTGGTGTTGTAGTCTAAGTTGCCAACGTAAATCTTTTTCTGTTCTTCCATTTTTCCTTTTTCTCCTTTTAAAAATCTCCTTCACACATTAAACCTGTCAGCCATCCTGTGTCTCTCTTCCTCCTTTCTGTTTTTTAAAGATGGCTTATATTTTAATAAACAAAAAAACACAAGCCCGAACCTCTTTCAGACTTGTGTCATCAAGATATTGCAAGCTTACACCGCAGAAAATATAGCATTTTATTTGAATTATGTCAATAGTAATTTAGGTCAGATGTCAGAAGCCAGAAATCAGAGGTCAGAACGGATGACAGAGGACAGAAGGATGAGGGACGACAATGGCTCATTGCTCTTAGCTCACAGATGACTTGTAGCTTGAGACTTGAAGCTTGAAGCCTGCAGCCCATACCGATGACCATACTCAACCGAGGCCAAGCCTATACCTATACTAAAATGTAAAGGAATAGCCTGAAGCATGAAGTCTGTCCGTCAAAGTTACACTTTGACAAGATCCCGCCAGCAGCTGAAGCCGTTAGTGGATAGCCTGCAGCTTGTAATTAAATCCAAACAGCGATAAAATAAAGCTGCTTTTTAATAAGCTGAAAGATAAGCATTGAAGAAAAATCTTTAAATTCAGATTAAAAGGCTGATATAGTTAAAAAATAACGATAGTAAAAAGAGGATAGACAGGAGGAGATGGAAATGGAGGGCGTAAATCACCCTACCCGGAGCATAAAAATCAGTGATATCTTAAAGCAATCCTTATTGCTGTACCGGAAAAATTTTCTTACCCTTTTAGGTATTGTTTTTCTGGGAAGTATTTTTGGAATCTTGAATACATTATCTTTTCTTGCTCCCCCAGAAATTTATAATCGGCTTAGTCTAATAACGGGGTTTTTGAGTATTTTTGCCAGTGTCTGGGCATCTATCGCACTAATTATCTGTATATCCGGAAGATATTCAGGAGAGCAGATAACGTTGAAAGATTGTTTTGTTAATACGAAGGGTAGGTATTGGAGATTTATAGGTATAAGTATATTGTATGCTTTAATCGCAGGACTGGGAATATTACTTTTTATAATTCCCGGAATATACTGGGGGACAATATTTTCATTATCAACGGTAGCGGTTGTTATTGAGCAAAAAGGAGATATCGGTCCTTTAAGGCGGAGCAAAGAGCTTATCAAAGGTTATTTCTGGAAAGTTTTTACAATAGGCCTGATAACGTCGTTGCTTTTACTACCTGTATATTTTTTAGCATTTGTCCTGATGACAAAAGATAAGTTTCTGGGGTCATTATCGATTCAGACATATAGCCTTTTTTATTTATCTTTTGTGGGGGTGGTGGAAGTCGTTTTATATCACAGGTTAAGGGAGGAAAAAGAATATATCCCGATACATCGGGAAACAGAAAAAAGGAGATGTCCGGGTTGTCTTATTGGAGGATTGCTTGGAATTTTAATTATTTTTTTAGGAATATTTTGGATTTCGGTTCTTGTTAAATACTTTAAGGCCGATAAGGGGCAGCAGATGCTGGAATCGATTAACAGAAAATTCAGCGCGCAAATTATTTTCCCCGGAGGGGTAAGCCTGGAAAGGCCGAAAGGAGCGTTCGTTTTAAAGACAGAACATCCCAGTTTAGGATATACCCTCTTCTTTTTTGGCAGTGGAGAAGATAGCGGCGGAGTTGTAAGGCTGTTTATGTATAATTTAAAGGATTTGAATTTAGATGAGGGCAGATTAGAGATCGGTGGAGGAAACATCGCCGAGGCACTTTTTTATGAAAAATTTGCGAAAAACGAAGCCACCAGAAGAGTCTGGGAACAGAAATACGGAGATTTCGAAACCTTTTCTTTAAGAACTATCAATATAAACAACCGTTTGTGGGCAGAGTCTGTGCTTGAGGCGAGAAAGAAATTGTCGACAGGAGAGACCAGGGGATACAGGTGGGATATGTATTACACCTTGTTTAATGATTATATATTGGGTTTGGATTACGGTTGTGAATACACTCTTGAGAGCCCGACCGAGATATATAAACCGGACGATAAAATGATAAACAGAGAAGTTAGGGCCAAGAAGATAATAGGGAGCATTTATTT
>WJKZ01000020.1 GCA_014728785.1 Candidatus Omnitrophota bacterium | reverse complement strand
TTAACGATCTATCAAGGAGAAGTTGAGTTGTTTTCAAAAGTATTAATAGCAAACAGAGGAGAAATTGCCATAAGAATCATACGGGCCTGCAAGGAGCTCGGCATAAAAACAGTAGCCGTATATTCCGAGGCAGACAAAAATTCTCTACATCTTGAATTCGCAGATGAGGCAATCTGTATCGGAAAATCACCCTCTGCGGAAAGCTATTTAAACATTTCGGCGCTAATAAGCGCCGCTGAGGTCACCGACAGCGATGCCATACATCCGGGTTACGGTTTTCTGGCCGAAAATGCTCATTTCGCTGAAATCTGCGAATCTTGCGGAATAAAATTTATCGGGCCAAGTGCAAAAAATATAAGCTTGATGGGAGACAAAATAATAGCTAAAGAAAGCATGAAAAAAGCGGGTTTACCGTTAATCCCGGGAAGTAAAGGCGGTGTAGATTCAAAGGAAAATGCCCTCAAGATAGCCGAAGAAATAGGCTATCCTCTTATCCTCAAGGCAAAAGCCGGCGGGGGAGGAAAAGGCATGCGGATTTGCCACAGTGATGTCAGGTTGATAGGTGCATTCTTCACTGCTCAATCGGAAGCCGAAGCAGCCTTTGGCGACAGCCAGGTATATATAGAAAAGTTTCTTCAGAACCCCCGCCATATAGAAGTACAGCTTGCTGCCGATAGTTATGGTAACTGTATCTATCTGGGTGAAAGAGATTGTAGCATTCAACGACGCCATCAAAAAATAATCGAAGAAACACCGTCTCCTGCCATTACTCAAAAAATGAGAAGAAAACTCGGCGAGTTAGCTGTCCGGGGAGCAAAGGCAATAAATTATTCAAGTGTAGGCACCATGGAATTCCTCCTAGATGCAAAAGGAAATTTTTATTTTATGGAAATGAATACCCGGATTCAGGTAGAACACCCGATAACAGAAGAAGTTACAGGTATTGACCTGGTTAAACTTCAAATCGTAACGGCGACGGGGGAGAAGCTGCCATTTCGCCAAGAAGACATAAAAATAAATGGATCTTCTGTCGAATGCAGGATCAATGCCGAAGATCCTGATAATTCTTTTATGCCTTCTCCCGGAGAAATAAAATTTTGTTATGTTCCGGGAGGAAAAGATATAAGAGTAGATACTCACATATATTCGGGATACCATATACCGCCGTATTACGATTCATTGATTGCCAAACTTATAAGCAGGGGGGAAAACAGAAAAGAAGCTTTGGGAAAAATGGAAAGGGCTCTGGGAGAATTCCTTATCGAGCCAATTAAAACCACTGCCCCCTTTTGCAAGGAAATTATTGCTCATCCTGAATTTCAACAGGGAAATTACCATACAGGGTTTTTGGATAAATTTTTCGTTAGTCAGGAAGAATAAAAAGGAGGAGGTATGGGCTTTTTAACCGTTTTGATATATGTAATTATTTCGCTCATCGGAGGCTCTCTTTTAATCGGTTTATCTCTCGGATTTTTTGATTTGGCTGCCTTGAGTGCTTATGCAGAAACTGTACTTCTGGGCGATTTCTACGCACGGTTCAGTATTTTTCTTATCGGAATGCTGCTGATTCTCTTTTGCCTGCGCTACCTGCAGGCGGTTTTAGCCAGGTCCAGAAAAAATAAGTCTGTAACTTTTGAATCTCCTGAGGGTAAGGTAAGCGTTTCTTTATCCGCCATGGAAGATATGATCAAAAAAATGCTTGAAGAAAACCCGGAAATATCCCATATTAAGCCCAAGGTATTTTTAAAAAAGAAAAAGATTGAAATAAAAATAAGAGGGATTCTTAATTCTGAAGTTAACCTGGTTAATTTTACCAAGGAAATCCAAGAACGTATAAAAGAAAAAATTAATATTTTACTGGGAGAAGACAAACAGGTACAGATTAATCTTGAAATCCGTAAAGTAGCTCTGGGAGAACAAAAAGGAACAGTTGAAGACACAGAGCCAGAAATACCTTTCAGACATTATGAATAACAAAAAAGGAGGAGACAGATGAAAATAGGCATACTCACCGGAGGAGGAGATTGCCCGGGCCTTAATTCTGTTATAAGGGCTGTGGTCAGAAGAGCAATTAACGATGAGCATGAAGTTGTAGGAATACGTTATGGGTGGAAAGGAATTCTTGAAAAACTTCTGATGCCTCTGGATTTGCGTTCAGTATCAGGAATTCTGCCCAAAGGCGGGACTATACTGGGAACTTCACGAACTAACCCTTATAAAAAAGAAAACGGTCCTGAGGCGGCCAAGAAGAACTTTAAAGAATTGGGGCTGGATGCTCTGGTTGCAATAGGCGGTGAGGATACTTTAGGTGTAGCGACAAAACTATATAAAGAAGGTCTTAATATAGTAGGAGTACCTAAAACCATCGACAATGATCTGGCAGCTACTGACTTTACTTTCGGCTTCGATACGGCAATCAATATAGTTATGGAATGTATTGACCGTCTTCATACCACTGCGGAATCTCATAACCGTATAATGGTGGTTGAAGTTATGGGAAGACACGCTGGCTGGATTGCCACCCATGCAGGCATAGCTGGAGGCGCCGACTACATACTTATACCGGAGATACCTATCGATCAGGATGAGGTATGCGGATCAATAAGAAAAAGACATGAAAGAGGAAAAAACTTCAGTATAGTAGTTGTGGCTGAAGGAGCTTGCTTCAAAGACGTGGAAGTCGCAACAACAGAAAAAAAGCTTGATGAATTCGGACATGTACGCCTGGGGGGAATAGGACATACGCTAGGAAAGCGCATCGAAGAGAAAACCGGCTTTGAAACGCGAGTCACCGTACTGGGTCATATCCAGCGAGGAGGAAGCCCTACTGCCTTTGACAGAGTACTGGGAACACGTTTCGGTATCAAAGCATATGAGCTTATCAAAGAGGGTAAATTCGGAAGAATGGCAAGTTTGAAGGGAAATCAAATCCTGGACGTCTCTCTGGAAGAAGCTACCGCACGATTAAAAACTCTCGATCTGGACTTGTATGAAATTTCAAAAGTATTTTTTTGCTGATTAGAAATGGATAAAATAATAGCTGAAAGCATAAATAATCACAAAGAAGCGCTTATTCTTTTAGAAGACAATCTTCCGGTAATAAAAGAAATCTGCGATATATTTGAAAATTCACTGAACAGGGGAGGAAAAATAATCTTCATGGGCAATGGAGGCAGTGCTGCCGATGCACAACATCTTGCCGCTGAATTGGTAGGCCGCTTTAAAAAAGACCGTAAAGCCCTGCCGGCTCTGGCACTTTCGGTAAATACTTCTATCCTTACGGCGGTAGGAAACGATTATGGTTTTGAGCAAATTTTTTCCCGCCAGATAGAAAGCCTGGCCCTGCCTGAAGACGTAGTGGTTGCTATCTCGACCTCGGGTAATTCTCCCAATATTCTAAAAGGAGTGGAGACTGCCAAGAAGAAAAAAATTAAAACTGTAGGATTTTCGGGGAAAGACGGCGGCAAATTAGCTGAATGTGTGGACACATGCCTGAATATATCCAGCTATGATACTCCAAGAGTGCAGGAAATACACATCCTTGCCGGACATCTTATATGTGAAGTCATAGAAAAACGCCTCACCTAAGCCTTAACGTAAAGAAGTAACCAAATGAAAAAAGAATTACCCCTTTCTTATTTACGTAGAAAAATCGGCGATTTGAAAAAGAGAGGGAAAAAAATAGTATTCACCAACGGCTGTTTTGACATATTCCACCCCGGCCATTTAAAAATAATCCAAAAAGCTAAAGCTAAAGGCGACATATTAGTAGTAGGCCTTAATTCGGATTCTTCGGTAAGAAAGCTTAAAGGTCCGGGCAGACCGATACTCAACCAAGAATCACGGGCTAAAATACTGGAGGCGATGGAAGCGGTCAATTATATAGTAATCTTCAATGAAAAAACTCCTTACAAAACTTTAAAAGCCTTAAAACCGCATGTATTAGTTAAAGGGGGTGACTGGCCGACTTCGCAGATAGTAGGCAAAGATATCGTTGATGAAGTCTACAGGGTTAAGTTAGTACCGGGGCAGTCAACCACCAGTATAATCGAAAAAATAAGGAAAAATGCCTGATAAAGGAATACTGCGTATTATCGATGCCAATTTCAACCGCTGCAAGGAAGGTTTGAGGGTAATAGAAGACCTGTTCCGGTTCGCTGCGGAGGAAGAAAGTTTGCGAAAAAAGACAAGAGCCTATCGTCATTCTCTTGATAAACTCACCCGGAGTAAAACACTAAGAAAAGCCCTTTCCTGCAGAAACTCAATAAAAGACCCCGGCCGTAAGGTAGATGATTTGGAACTACAGAGAAAAAATACTTCAGACTTATTTTATGTAAATTTTCAACGGGTTAAAGAATCTTTGCGGGTGATGGAGGAATGTTTTAAGCTGGTAGAACCCGCATATGTATCTCTCGTAAAAAAAATACGTTATGATACCTATACTCTGGAAAAAAAAGCTTTTATCGGAAAAGCTTTTATACGTCCTGATAGATAAAGGAGTTCTTGAAGACTGCGGCTTGGACATTCTCTCGGTTACGGAAAAAACCGCTTCTTCTGAATGTGACCTTATACAATTGCGAGCTAAAGATATAAATGATAAAGATTTCATGCATCTGGCTTCGAAATTACGGAAAATTACCAAAAAAAAAGGTAAATTATTAATTATAAACGATAGAGCTGATATTGCTTATTTATCGAAATCGGACGGCCTTCATTTAGGCAATAACGACATCCCCCTGGATAAAGCAAGAAAATTAATGGGGAAAAGAGCTTTAATCGGGGCAACCATTCATTCCTTGAGAGATTTTAAGACACTATCGGGAAAGGATTATGATTATCTCAGCGCCGGGCCTTTTTTTGAGACGGGAACCAAACCTGGTTTAGACCCAATCAACCGCGGTGACCTGAAAAAAATCATTGCAACATGCAGGAAACTATTATTTGCGGTGGGAGG
>WJKZ01000231.1 GCA_014728785.1 Candidatus Omnitrophota bacterium | reverse complement strand
TATGAGTCCTGCGGGCAGGTTTAAGTTTGACAATTGAGTCAATAATGAGTATGATAGAAAAAAGCCTGATTAAATAATTGGAATAGAAATTTTTGACTGCAGGGTTAAGGGTTTCGCCTTGCAGTTTTTTTATTTTGAATTCTACAGAGGGAGGAGAAAGATGAAGAATATTATCGGCATAGCGGTGACTCTGCTCTTTTTTTTGCAAACTGTATTAGCACAAGGAGGTAGTAATATGATTCAAGACGGAAGTAAAGTTAAATTTGATTATACCCTTACGGTTGAAGGAGAGGTGGTTGATACTTCAAAAGGAAAGGAGCCGCTTGAGTACACTCAAGGGCAGGGTCAGATTATTCCCGGATTGGAGGATAAAATGCAGGGTCTTAAGACGGGCGATGAAAAAACTATTGAGGTAGAAGCTGCTAACGCATACGGAGAAGTCAATCCCAAAGCCGTTCAGGAAGTGCCTAAAAATATGTTTCCCGAGGATCTCGAGCTTAAGCCCGGGATGGTTCTTCCCCTCAAAGACAACGAAGACAGAAGGTTTACGGCTACCGTGCGGGAGATTAAGCAAGACTCGGTTGTTTTAGACTTAAACCACCCCTTAGCCGGAAAAGACTTGGTGTTTGATGTAAAGATTGTCAGCGTCGAATAGAAAAATTGATTTTAAACTTTAAAGAACCAAAACAGCCTCCCAAAAGGAGGCTGTTTTTTAAATCTTACAGCTAAACAGGATTTCTGGGGTTTTGCAGTCGATTGTCTTTACCGGCTGATTCCGGTAGGATTTAGATTATTTATTGTATTTTTAGAGACAGATTTTCTTTAAATAGAACTTTTGAACTTTTCTCTTTTTCTCTAAAAATCTTATCAAACTTCCGCGATTTGATATAATATTTATAAGTTTTCATCTTTATGCAGCTAAAACGCACTTTGGATAGTCCAGGGTTTTAAGTTTTTTAGCGGTTTTGTCTGTTTAATCCTTTATTCAATTGTTAGCTTATATTGATCCCGGTAGCGGATTCAATTTTCTTTCCTGGGGACCTCTTATTCTAGGGATATTAGCGGGGGTTTTAGGAGGCGTTTTTCTTTTTTTGGAAAAGTCATTTCACCTCCTGCGCAGATTCTTTGTATTGATTTTAATAACCATAACTGTTACAGGAGTTATTATATGGAGGGTCGCCATGAGCAGTTATCCGGAATTTTCTAAAAAAATAGTAGTCATAGGAATAGACGCTCTGGACTACGGACTTATGAAAAGCTTTATGAGCAAAGGCGAATTACCTAATTTTAAAAAATTAGAGGAGCAAGGTTCATTCAGTCCGCTAAAAACGGTCTGCCCTCCCGAATCTGTTGTGGTTTGGACCAGTTTTGCTACAGGTATGCGTCCCGGAAATCACGGCATATTTGATTTTATTATGCGTGACCCTCAGAAATATCTCCCTTTTCTTTCCCTGGCGGATATACCTTCCGTTCCTCAAACTCTCAAGCTGGGATCTTTTAGAATCCCTCTTTCAAAAGCATCCCTTACCAATAGAAGGAAATCTCCTGCCTTTTGGCGGATTACCACAGAGCGCAAAGTCCCTACTTATATCTATTTCTGTCCCAATACCTTTCCCGTAGAGAGAGTTTACGGAAAGATGCTTGCCGGGATGGGAGTCCCCGATATACGGGGCACCATGGGAACTTTTTCGTTTTATACCACCAGCGCTCTCAAGAAGCATAAATATAGAGGCGGATTAGTCTTTCATGTCGAGAAAGAAAACGGCGTTGTCAGTACTTTTCTTTACGGCCCTAAAGACAATTCAAAGACACCTCCCCGGGATATAAAAATCCCCTTTTTAATAAAAACCGGAATAAAGCCGGATTCTTTAGTTGTGGAAATACAGGATAAGCGTATATTTCTTGAAAAAGGCTGCTGGAGCAAGTGGATAAGAGTAGAATTTAAAATCAGTACCCTCGGGGTGTGTGAAGGTATATGTAGATTTTACCTTAAAGGCGTGGAGCCCGATATCGAACTGTATTGTTCTCCTGTAAATTTTGACCCTGGTTTTGCGCTTTTGCCCATAACTTACCCTCCGGATTTTTCCGGAAAGCTTGCTGAAAAGGTCGGTTTGTTCTATACTCAGGGCATGCCTTATGATACCTGGGCTTTAAACGAAGACAGAATAGATGAAGGTACTTTCCTGGAACAGGCAGAGTATGTGTTGAGCGAAAGAGAAAAAATATTAAAAAAAGAACTCGCCTCTTTCAAGGGAGGGGTTTTCTTTTTTTATTTCCAGTATCCTGACCCTCTTCAGCATATGTTCTTGCATTTTCAGAACAGAGAGGATTCTCCTTACAGAAAAACAATTCTGCAATGTTATAAAAAGATGGATAATATTTTAGGCTGGGTTATGGATAATATGGCAGAGGACACAACCCTTATGGTTTTATCAGACCACGGCTTCGGTCCTTTCAGGAGAGCGGTGCACCTGAATACCTGGCTGAAAGAGAACGGATTTTTATATTTAAAAAACTCTAAAAATGAAGGAGGAGAATTCTTTGAGGATGTAGACTGGTCACGGACAAAAGCCTATGCCCTCGGTTTTGGAGGAATATATATCAACCAGAGGGGAAGAGAATCCGCAGGAGTGGTTTCTCCCGTCCGGGAGAAGGAGAGAATAAAAGAGGAGATCGCGGCTAAGCTTAGTGAGTGG
>WJKZ01000230.1 GCA_014728785.1 Candidatus Omnitrophota bacterium | reverse complement strand
TTCCTATTCAGTGTGAGTACTATGCTCTGGAAGGGGTTTCTAAATTAGTTCATACTGTAGAATTGATAAAAGAAGGAGTAAATGAATTTCTGGAGATAGAAGGAGTGTTGTTGACTATGGCTGATTTCCGGACAAGATTGACTTTGCAGGTGATAGAGGAGGTAAGGAATTTTTTTAAGGAAAAGACTTTTAATGTGATTATTTCCAGGAATGTCAAATTAGCCGAAGCACCGAGTTTTGGGAAACCCATATACTTTTATGAACCTCATTGCGTGGGTTCCAAGGCATATTTAAAACTTGCTCAGGAGGTAACGGGAGAGATGATATCAGTAGATAATCTGGTAGGAGAGAGGAGTTAAGATGGAGAGACGTGTTTTAGGCAAGGGTTTAGAGGCGCTTATACCTAAAAAAACTACGTCGGCCACCCCAAAAGAATTTGTATATTTGCCCATTGAAAAGATAAAACCGGCCAGGTATCAGCCCCGGCAGGCTATTGACAAAGGGGAACTGGAAGAACTTGCCAGGTCTATAAAGGAAAAAGGTTTTATTCAACCCATTGTGGTGAGACGCACAGAGAGTGATTACTATGAGATAGTGGCGGGAGGCAGAAGGTATGAAGCATCTAAGTCATTGGGGCTCAAAGAGATACCAACAATAATCAAGGATTTAAGCAACCAGGATGCATTTGTCTTAGCGATTCTGGAGAACTTACAGAGAAAAGACTTGAATCCCATTGAGGAAGCGACGGCTTTTAAAAGATTGATGGAGGAGTTCAGTTTTTCCCTCGAGGATTTAGCCAGATTTCTGAGCAAGGACAAGACGACCATTTCAAATTCACTGCGTTTACTTAATTTACCGGATAAAGTTAAAAAAGCTTTAGAGGCGGGAGAGATCAGTAGGACCCAGGCGCGCGCTATTCTCTCCGTAGATAAGTTAAGAGACCAGGAGAAGCTTTTTCGCAAGATTTTGAAGGAAAAGCTGTCCGTGAGAGAAATAGAAAAAAAAGCCAGGTTAATTGCGCGGAAGAAACCGAGGGTAGACCCTTTTATAAGTGAATTGGAGGACAGACTGCAAAAATTGTTGGGAACCAAAGTGGTAATTTCCAATAAAAAAAACAATAGAGGCAAGATTACCATTGAGTACTACTCTCTCGATGATTTGGAAAGGGTAATTTCCCGTTTCAAATAAGTTTACAACAGTGCCCGCAGGATATTTTGAAAGGAGGGAATTTGTGGAAGAGGAAGCAACTCTTGTTATTATAAAACCCGACGGATTAAAAAAGTCACTTACCGGAAACGTTTTAAGCAGACTTTCCGAAACAAAACTTAAAATAATAGGTTCCAAGGTCATTAAAGTAAACCGGGATTTGGCAGAGAAACATTACAGCCATTTAAAAAAGGAGCCCTTTTATCCCGAATTAATTAAGTATATAACCGGAGCTTTACACGGAGAAAACAGAGTTATGGCTCTTATTTATTGGGGGAAAGGCGCTATAGGCAAAGTAAGAGAGATAGCCGGAACCACGAACCCCGAAGAGGCCGAACCCGTAAGTGTGAGAGGTGCTTACGGTAGAATCTTAACTACCGGTTTGTTTGAAAATGTAATTCATGCCTCAAGCAGTCCTTCTGAGGCGGAAAGAGAGATAAAACTCTGGTTTGATCCTGGTGAGATAGTTATGGACTTGTATCCTTCTCGGCAGGTGGACCTCAATTTAAAGACAAGGGTATGGCAGGAGAAGTAAGGGGATATTGATGAGGTCGATGACAGCCTATGCTTCGGTAAGGGGCAGAAAAAAATCTCAACTGGTGCACCTGGTTTTACGTTCCTTGAATTTTAAATATCTTGATATTGCCATCCACAACCTCCCGCCGGAGAATGTGTTTTTAGAAGAAAAGATAAAAAAAGAAATCAAAAAGAGGATTTACAGAGGGAAGGTAGAGGTTTACGTTTTTATTTCCCGGCCCCAGAATAACCACATACACATTGACGAAAAAATAGTTTCTCAGTATC
>WJKZ01000229.1 GCA_014728785.1 Candidatus Omnitrophota bacterium | reverse complement strand
TTAGACGAAAATCTCTTGACTGTCTTGAATATGCTTACACAAATTTTTATTATCTGCCTGGTTTTAAAACATATACCTTACTCTTTCTTTGGTTTCCGGCTCAAAAAGAAAGAATTTATTTTTCTCCTCAAAGGCTACACTGCCATTATACCCTTAAGCCTGCTGGGTCTGATACTTAACAAGATAATTACCGACAAAATGGGCCTGCAGTATTTACCCAACCCTGCCCTTGAACTTTTCTTTTCCCTGGAAAATAACTTGTACCTGGTCCTTTTGATAATAGAAATCGTGGTGCTCGCCCCTCTGGCGGAAGAGTTATTCTTCCGGGGATTCCTGTACAAATTAGTGCGTCAACGCTATGGATTTTTAGTATCAGCCCTTTTTGTATCCGTTCTTTTTTCTTTTATCCACCGCACTCCCCAGGGAATCATTCCCCTATTCATCCTAAGTGTCTGCATATGTTATGTTTATGAAAAAATACAGGACATAAGCGCTCCTATAATATTTCATTCTATCCACAATCTGATAAATCTTATCCTCTTATTGATGGTTAAAAATCTGTTTTAGTAGTTGATGTAATCATCAACATCAAGGGACAACTGGAGGGTCTCTTTGATATGCCGGATTCTCTGGTCTGTATAAGGGTGGGTTCTGAAATAAGATACGGGCCTTAAATTTTCTTTTTCATAATTATATAATTTTTCTAAAACTTCTATCCCTGCCCGGGGGTCAAAGCCTGCGGATTCACAATACTCGACGGCAAGCTCGTCCGCGTTAAACTCATCCTGCCGGGAATAACCTGAAATAATCTGAGCCAGGGCAAAGCTCAAGCCTCCTGAGAAATTAGAATCAGAGGGAGCAGCCTTTGAGGCAATAAGCAGTAAATTAGACCCCATTACCGCCTGAAGCCTTTTTATATGATGGCGGCTCACAATATGACCTACCTCATGGGCCAGTACAAACGCAAGCTCGTCTTCATCCAGCATATCCAGCAAGTCTTTAAAAATATAAACATATCCGCCGGGCACGCTAAAGGCATTTATCTGTTCTTTTCCTTTATCGTCACTGTCCAGAATGTAAAAATAATAACTCAATTCCTGCCTGTCGATGAAGGGGAGAATTTTGCGGACCACGGAATCCACTCTTTTTATATCGTAAGGATTGGAAGAGACTTCGAATTCCGATTTTATTTTTTTAGCAATATTCCTACCCATATTTATCTCGCTTTCGGTTGAATAGAAGTAAATATCCTGTGTGTGGGTACCGACGTTGTATTCGGTAGTAACACAGCCCGCAGAAATGGATGCACCTAAAACGAAAGTAAGGACTTTGGGAATAAGAATATACCTCATAACAGAAAGGCTTGTTCAGGATTTGAAGAAGTCACTCTTGGTAAAAAGCGAAACTAAAGGGCACCTGAATTTTTGCAGGTTTTCTGCGGCACCCTCTTCTCTGTCTACTACGGTAATGGCTGCTGCGGTTTTTATTTTGTTCTTGCGCATAACCTCTATAGCTTTAATCAGAGAACCTCCGCTTGTGGCCACATCGTCTATTAAAATCACGCTCTCTCCCCTCTTAAGCTGCTGACCTTCAATCAACCTCTGACTGCCGTGTTTCTTGGGACTCTTGCGTATTAAAAACCCTCTCAATGGGTATTTTCTTTTATGAGCAACAAAACATACTCCGCTGACAATCGGGTCAGCCCCTAAGGTAGGGCCGCCTACAGCATTTACTTTATACTTTTTGGCTATTTTGAATATAAGATGGGAAATCAGATACACCCCTTCGGGGCTCAGGCTTACCCTGCGGACATCAATATAATAATTGCTGTATTTCCCCGAAGAGAGCTTTATTCTCTTCTTAAAGAAGGCCTCCCTCCTCAGGAGTTCGAATAACCTTTGTTTCATAGAAAAAATTATATCTTAAAATAAAAATCTTGCAATAAGTGTATCTCTTATTATATAATCAACTAATCCTTTTCCAAAACATATTATGTGATATCCTTCAGCTTGCGCAAAAAATGCCAAAAAACATATTAAAAATAATAATTGTCCTGGCGCTGGTATACCTGTTCCTTTTCAGTATAGGGCTGATGGGAGTAGCTTTCAAGGGTTTCGGAAAAGATTTTGCCGAAAATCTTATTCAAACCACATCCAACCCCCTTGTAGGTCTTTTTATAGGGATACTTGCCACAAGTATAGTGCAAAGTTCATCAACTACTACTTCAATTGTAGTAGGTATGGTAGGCTCAGGAGTTATAAGTATAGCCAATGCCGTCCCTATAGTCATGGGTGCAAACATAGGTACCACCGTTACCAATACACTGGTTTCCATAGGTCATATAAGCAGAAGAGAAGAATTCAAACGGGCCGTAGGCGCAGCAACTGTTCACGATTTTTTTAATATATTATGCGTGGCGGTACTTTTGCCTTTAGAATTATTAACCGGTTTTCTGGAAAAGACCGCCTGTAAAATAAGCAGTTTATGCATCGGAGCCGGCGGTATAGAATTTTCAAGTCCCATAAAAGCAATTACCGTCCCCCTGATAGACCTGGTAAAAAACTTATTGTTAAAAATAAACATCCCGCATATCCTGATATATATTTTAATCTTAGCTATTGCTCTGACTATACTGTTTTTTTCACTCTTCTTTATAGTAAGATGTATGAAATCTATCATAGCTAAAAGGACCGAAATCATATTAAATAATATTATCGGAAAACACGGCTTCCTGGCCATAATCGCGGGTTTGTGTTTCACCTCCATAGTGCAGAGCAGTTCTATTACGACATCTCTGCTTGTGCCGCTGGTTGCAGCAGGCATAATAAGCGTAGAAACCGTTTTCCCGGTAACAATGGGGGCAAATATAGGCACAACTACAACCGCCATACTGGCATCCTTCGCCACCGGAAATACCGCTGCGGTGACCATAGCCTTTGTTCACTTTCTGTTTAATTTAACCGGGGTAACCTGTCTTTACCCCTTAAAACCTATAAGAGCAATTCCCATATTTCTGGCAAAAAACCTGGGGGAGCTGGCGTTTAGAAGAAGAAGGTATGTAATAATTTATGTTTTGACTTTGTTCTTTGCTGTACCTACAATCCTAATAGTTGTCTCAAAATTATTAAAGTAATGGATTTTATCGCTTTTAAAACAGGAGGATAAGATGTTTAGAAACCTTTTACAGTTCTGGAAGGGCAAAGATTTCCTGAGGCAGGTCCTGGAGGAGTTCAAGAATATGCTCGAAGATTCACACATAATGTTTAAGGCAGTGTGCGAATCCCTGATAGAAAATAAAAAACAACCCGGGCTTGAAGACAAAATATATGAGATAGATAAAAAAATAAACGAGCTTCAGCGTGACATACGCAGAAGGATCATCGAACATTTATCCGTACAGCCTTCGGTCGACGTATCTACCTGCCTGGTACTGATGAGCGTGGTGAAAGATGCTGAAAGGCTGGGAGATTATGCCAAGAATCTCTTAGAGGTAAATAAACTGCTTAAAAAAGAGATAGATAAAGGTGTGTATTCCGATTTTTTCTCTAATACCGATGAGGAAATTTCTGAGCTCTTCAGACAAACCAAGGA
>WJKZ01000228.1 GCA_014728785.1 Candidatus Omnitrophota bacterium | reverse complement strand
TACCCGTCCGAGTATATTTATCGCCTTATCGTCCCTGTAAGTCTGGCCCAGGGAAGTTTCAAAAAAAAGCACGCCGCAGTGCAGACTGTTTATAGTTTCGGGCGCCCTTATAGTGAAGTTTACTTTTTGCCCGGAATAAGGTTTCAGCAAAAACTCCTGGGGAGAAAAGCTTATCCATCCCTGAAGGGAAAATTCGGTTGTGCCTGCCGCATAAAATTCTTTAGCCCCGTCGAAAGGAGAGACGTAAAGAAAATCTTCAAGGTATGCCTTAACAAAAGCCTCTTCTTCCGAATGGTTTTCAACGGTAATGGTGCCGGTATAGGTATCCTGAGGAGAAAGCCTGGCTTTAATTTTGGAATTATCTATCCTGAGAGCAAAAGCAAGCGGAGAAAAAAGAAAAATAAACAGAGGACATACAAATAAAAGAAACAAGGAAATCTTCTTCATATAAACCGGCTACACCTCCTTCTGTATAAGCCTTTTTTATGAATCAAAGCCCGCTTCGGATTAAAGCGGGCTTTGCCATAATTATTTCCTTCTTACTGGATCACCACCGAAAAAGTTATAGTGCCGTTGTAAGTACCTGAAGGCTGATCTCCGGTAATCGGTTCAGAACCCGCCGGGTCTCCCCCTGCACCGGTAGCTAAACCGTAATAGGCCCTCACAATCCGGGCCAAGCCGGCGTTTCCGTTATAGATAACCTTATTGGTGCCGACCGCAAGGGTAGAACTTCCCAGGCTGTCGCCTGAGGGCATGCTACCCTGGGCCGAACCGCCGAGTTCGTCGGCAGCCTGGTAATCGGGGCTCATAGTCAAACTATCATTAAGGTTACTGCCCCCCATAGCAAACCCTGAACACGATTGCTGAATACGGTAGGCTCTGCCCGAAGAATTGGCTACCAAAAAGACGGTAAAGTATTTATTCGCCGTCCAGATGCCAAATTCATCATTCCATTGAAGAGTACCGAAATCAAGGCTTGTGGCATCACCCGAACCGGAACCATAAGGGTCTCCGCCGGGCGGGGCATACCTTATCCAGTGACTTAACTCCAGAGTCGACGGCACAACCGCCCTTACACTTACGTTAACAGTGGTAGCTGCAAAGCTGAAACTCCCTGAAAGAACCAGAATAGCTGCTGTCAAACACGCTAAAAATCTTTTCATCTTAATAACACCTCCTCTTATTTTTGTATCAACGAATAACTTAAATTGGTAAAATAGTCTCCCTCTCTTGTGTCCTGAGGTACCTGGAGAGAATACAAAACCCTAAATTCAGAAGGACTCCCTTTTGAGTCCGAAGAGAATACGACAGTATTGCCCTGTTTTACCGGCGTAAACTGATTAAAGGCTATATTACCGCTATTTCCTTCTTCGATTAGTCCTTTCACTTTAAAAAATCTGAAAGGGATTTTATCACCCTTTTCCGAAGTAAGCGGCCGCTCCAGCCTCTGAACCACACTGTAAGGTTTATGCAGGTTGCTTTTTACCCTTATTAACACCTCTTTATTGGGAGGCGGACTGAGAGGTTTTACGTTTCTGAAATATATACTGCTGCCGAAATTCGAAACTACCTCTATGTCGAACACAGGTTCTATTTGTAATAATAGATCCACAAAAAAACTTTCCACAGGCTGGCCTTCGGCCTCTATGGTATAAAATAGCCTACCTTTAAAATCACCGCTGGGAATCTCTCCCAGCCTGGACTCATCTATCACAAACCCTATAACTATATCGCCGCCTGAACCTTCATTGTCAGAAAGATACACCTCTGACGGTCTGGCTGTCATTGAAGTGTAGGAAGGGTAAGACGACTGCCCCGCTGAGACCGATACCCTGAACTTTAAAATATCTTCGGGCAAAATCTCTCCCTGCTGGTTCCTCAAAGGTTCCTGCAAAGACTGGATAAGCCTGTATCTTCTTCCTATGCCGCCCTCGAGCGTAACTTTTATAAAACCTTCTTTCTCTTTTTCCCCACTGGATAATTTCAGAAGCCTGGGGTTCCGGGAAGAAGTGGTTACACTTACCTCAAACTCCCTGCTGACCTGAGCCTGGATATTTACTATCACTTCTCTTTCTGAGGCACCCCCTTCCAAGGGAACGAGGGTGTAAAGAATACGGCCGAAAAAATTCCCTGACCTTTTGATTTTAGAACCTTCTATTACATAGACCGTATAAAAAGAGTCACTATCTCCTACGGGGGAGGACACATAAAGCACCCGTTCCATTGTATCCAGGACTAAAGGCATATCCTGATAAAGTGCCCCTGATGAATTAGAACCGCGTAAGGTGTAAAACTTCAGGGCCTCTCTGTCTATCCTTACACCCTTCTCGTTAACCATAGGTTCAAGCAACCTCTGACGAATCTGGTATTTTACTCCGGAAGTTGAATTTACTCTTATTTTAACCTCTCTGTTTACAGTTTCTCCGGAAGAAACCCTCCCGAAATATATACTGTTACCGCCCCGGCGGGGAACCACCGAAAGATTGTAAGCCGCATAAGCGCTTAAAAGGATTGTACTTGCTATAAAACCACACAAAAAAATAAGTGTTATTCTTCTCATCGGCTCAAGTTTTGTTTTGAAAACGCTTACATTTTTGGATAAAACAATTCCTTTTTTAATATACCATACTAAAATATAGTATTACAACCCGAAAAGGCCTGTTTCTTCTTTTTTAAAATATTCGGCTTTTCCCCTTATTTTCAGCGGTAGCTCTCCTCCGGGGAAGGGAATACACCTTTCTCTACATCCTCTTTGAACTTAAGGACGGCTTCCTCCAGCTCCCGGCTCAGATTCATATAGGCTCTTACAAATCTCGGTTTTTTGTCCCGGTAAAGCCCGATTATATCATAGAGAACCAGCACCTGCCCGTCACAAAACCTGCCCGCCCCTATACCTATGGTAGGAATTTTTAATTCACCGGTAATAGCTGAAGCAAGTTGTGAGGGGATACATTCAAGCACCAGGCTGAATGAGCCTTTATCTTCAAGAATTTTAGCCTGTTCTTTTATCCTGGATGCAGACGGCTCATCTTTACCCTGCACCCTGTAACCTCCCAATAAATGCACGGTTTGGGGGGTAAGTCCGATATGTCCCATGACCGGAATGCCGGCTTTTACCAGTATATCTACTACAGCGGGGCAATCTTTAAACCACTCGACCTTTACTGCGTCCGCTCCCATTTCCATAAACTTCTCCGCGTTCCTTAAGCATTTGTCCGTATCTTTCTGGTAAGTCGCATAAGGCATATCGGCAACTACGGGGGTTTTTTTTGCGGCCTCACATACTGCCCGGGTATGATTAAACATCTCCTCGGCAGAAACCTGCCTGGTATCGTCCAGGCCCAAAACTACATTGGCAAGAGAATCGCCCACCAGTATAATATCTATACCTGCCTCCTCCAGTACCCGGGAGAAAGAATAATCGTAGCAGGTAAGCATGGTTATCTTTCCCTTACCCTTTTTTGCTCTTATTTTCTCTATCTTATTCATCAGAATCGGCGAGCGGTCTTTTTACCTTTGAATCACTGTCAATAATAAAGAGCCTTTGTTCTCCTTTAATTATTTTAACAATAAATATACTGCTTGCATAAGATTTTTTAAATATTGTATCAGAAAGCCCTTTCATCCCATCTATACATACAGCAGTAGCCAGAGAATCCGCAACAGCGCAGCTTCTTCCTACTACCGTGACGCTCACTACACCGCTGTCTGCAGGATACCCGGTACGGGGATTTATTAAGTGAGAATATCTATTCCCTTTATATTCAAAAAACTGCTCATAATCCCCTGAAGTAGCAACCGCCGCATCCGATAAATCTAATCTTTTTATAAATCTCCCCGGGTCTTCAGGGTCCTTTATCCCTATGCTCCAGAGCTTTCCTCTGTTTTTGCCTAAACAGTAAATATCTCCCCCGGCATTGATGAGGGCGCTGGTTATTCCTTCTTCTTTCAGTCTTTCCACTGCCTCATCTACCATATACCCTTTAGCTATCCCGCCTAAATCTATGAGTGTATTTTTATTATCAAGGGAGATTCTATTGTTTTTCTCATCTATATCTACGCACCTCTTACAACAGCTGTTTTTCGCTGCGCTTACCGAAGCCGGATGAGGAAAAGAGATTGCCTGCTTTCCGATAATATCTTTCCATAAATCATAAAGTTTTGCACAGGTGATATCAAAGGAAAAAGAAGTCAAATCCCCTATCTTTGCGGACAACTCAAGCACCTCTATTAATTCATCTGAAGCATCGGAAATTGACCTGTTTTTATTCAGGCGGGATATTTCGGAGTCCGGATCGTATTTGTTGAATATCTTATCCAGCCGGAGGAATTCCTCATAGACTATGCGGGCCGAACGGGGATCAGGGGATATAATTTCAAGGTAAGTCCCGGCTATAAGAAATTCATTTCTGTTTAAAGTCCTTTGGCAGCTGACCAATAAAAAAAGAATCAAAAGAAGAGAGGCTTTTTGACACAAAGACATGTTAACCCTATCCTGACTTATTAAAAATAATCACATACGGCGGGCAGAGAATAACCGCTTATGCTTTCAGGTATTTCTTTGAAACCTTATTGGTTATACCTCCCCTGGAAGTAAACTCTCCTGTAATTTCCATCTCCCGGGGGTCTAAAACTTCAACCAGGTCCTTAAGTATTTTGTTTACTGCATGTTCGTTGTATATCCTGACATTACGGAAAGCGTATAGGTAATATTTAAGGGACTTGAGCTCTATGAGTTTTTTTGCAGGAATATATCTTATAGTAATTCTGGCAAAATCGGGCAGACCCGAAAAAGGACAAAGACAGGTGAACTCATCGGTGGTAAGTTCGCTGGTTATCCTGCTTTCGGGATATTCATAAGGAATTATCTTTAAGATGGTGGTATCTATCTCTTCGGGCTCAAAAACTCTGCCTGCGGTTTTTTTTGCCTTTTCTTCCGCGGGAGATGATTTTCTGTTTTTATAAACCATTTTAGTTTCCTTATACCGGAGAGCCGGTCAATTTATATAACCTGAATTAAACACAACTGCTCGGTTCCTTCTGGCCGGACAGTAAAAAAGAAGGGAGTATTAAATCTTTATATTCAAAGTGATAGTTAAAGAACTCTTTCAGTAAAACAAACATCTCTTTCTCTGACCGGGAAGAAAAAGACAGACGGTAAACCAGGGGAAAGCCGGTACTCTGAATATAAAGTATGGATTTGGATACCTGAGGGCTTATAGCTTTTGCATCTTTTACCTTCGGCCTGCAGGCAGGACAAATCAACCCTCCCCTGGAAGCACTGAAATACGCACCCCTGCCTAAATTACAGCTACAAATGATACAACGGTTTAACTCGGGTCTAAAGCCGGAAAATGTCAAAAATTTTATTAAAAATACATAGAATACTTTCAACTCCTTCTCTGACTCAAGAGAAATAAATGACCTTTGTAATAAATCAAAAATCTGGATATTCCTGTCCCACAACTGCATGGCTCTGTCGACAACCTTAAGAAAAAACCCTCCTATTTTTGCAGCCTGGATATTTGTCCGGGGGAAGGAATAATCCTCTAATAAATCCGCATGCGAAACCAGCCATATATCATTATTTTTGGGATAAAACACAAACTCGTTTAAGCTAAACAAACCTAAAGGAGAAGAGTACTCCTTTTTGTTCGTATAAAATCCTTTAAAGATTCCGCTTATCTTACCGAAACGCCGGGTGTAAATGGTAGCAATGAGACTGGTCTCTCTAAAATTATGCCTTTTAAGGATAAAACCGTAATCTTTTTCAATCATAAAATTCCGGCTGTTAAAAATTAAACTTCTTTTTATTAAACCCCCGGGGCCTTTGCCCCGAAAATACCCAGCACCTCTTTCTGTCTGGCATCCATAATTCTTTTAGCTTCAGCAGTAGTGTCATTGTATCCTTTAAGGTGTAAAATGCCGTGGACGAGATAAAGCAATAATTCCTTTTGCCAGCTTTGCTTAAATTCCGCGCCTCTTCTTACGGCCTCTTCGACAGAAACAACAACTTCTCCAAGATAAGCGGTCTCGTTTGCGCTCTCCAAGGGAAAAGCTATTACATCTGTAGGTCTGTCTTTAAAAAGATACTTGCGGTTCAATTCTCTGATGGAATCATTGTCGCACAAACAGAAAGAAATACTTCCGGGGGCAATATCTAAATACTTAAAGACTTTATTTAATTGCTTAACCAGCTCCGCTCTATTAATCTTTTTTATGTTTTGGGTATCGATTACCTCAATTTGCACAATCTCCACTACTGCTTATTTTTTTCCCGGTTTTCATCTTTAGGGTAATTAATCCGGGTATGAAAGACAGCGTTAAGGATTCTTATAAAACTCCGGGTAATCTTCTCCAGCTCCTTTAAGGTCAGACTGCTCTCATCCAGTTCCCCTTCCATGAACCGTTTCTTTACCACCTCTCTTACCATCTCCTCTATCCGGGAGGGCGTGGGCTCCTCCAGCGTCCTGGATAAGGCCTCCACTGTATCGGCTAAAGAAACTATGGCCGTCTCCTTACTCTGTGGCCTTGGGCCGGGATAGCGGTATTCTTCTTCGTGTTTTCCTTCAGGTTCCAGTTCTTTGGCCCGCTGATAAAAATAATATACCAGAGTGCGTCCATGGTGCTGGTTGACAAAATCCAGTATTTTCGGGTTCAGACGGTGTTTTTTGACTAATTCTATACCCTCTTTAACATGGTTAAATATAATTAATTTACTCATAGAGGGTTTAAGTTTTTTGTGGACATCCCTGTAATTCACAAGGTTTTCTACAAAATAATCCGGCTTTATCAACTTGCCTACATCATGATAGTAGGCACCGACTCGTACAAGAAGAGAATTAGCCCCGATTGATTCTGCGGCAGCCTCACTTAAATTAGCTACGACTAAGGAATGCTGGTATGTCCCCGGGGCTTCTAAGATAAGCCTGCGTAATAAAGGGTGATTGAAATCCGAAAGTTCCAGCAGAGAAATATTCGTCACTGTCTTAAATATATATTCAAAAACCGGCAAGATTCCCAGTACCACCACAGAAGATATTAGTCCGTTTATAACACAGACACTGAAAAGATTTTTAAATAAATTAAAATCCAGGCCGGATAAAGAAAAGATACTCTGCTTCTCCTCCATCAGGAATGCAACCGCAAACTGCACAATACCGGCCAGGAGCCCCGCTCTTATTACCTGGAATCTCCTCCTTACCCGGTAAACACAGATAATGCCGGCCAGAGAAGCGGCAAAAAGACTTAAAGTCACATTAAAGCTTTCCTGGCTAATACTGCCCCCCAGAAGAGACAGAAACAGAGAAAGGATAAAAGAAAATTCAAGGTTGCCAAAAAGCAGGGTGACTAGAATAGCAAAACCTATGGCAGGTATACCGTAGCCGGCAAGCCCCGACATTTTAAAATTATCGGTAAACATCAAAGTAGAGATAAGTGCGGTAAGAACAGCTATTATCCCCAGGATGCTCAAGTCCAGGTAAGAAGAGGCTTCTTCTATCCTGCGGAAAAATCTTCCGTAAATAAAAAACATCAAAGAGATAATCAAGAGAGAGAGGTCTATTCTGTAAAAAATAAAGGTAACTCCCAGGAGAAGGAAAAAAACAATCCCCAGAATTAAGCCTTTCAAATCTATCTGTTTACGTGCTATAGAAATTTTCATAAGCCTGTATTATTTTCTGGATGAGGGGGTGGCGTACGGCATCCTTTTTATTCAAAGTAACAAATCTTATCCCCTTGATATCTTTCAGAATATTAACAGCTTCGATTAATCCTGCGGGTTTTCCTCCGGGCAGATCACTCTGAGTCGTGTCTCCGGTCACTACAGTTTTAGAATCAAAGCCCAGGCGGGTCAAAAACATACGCAACTGTTCCGAGGTGCAATTTTGAGCTTCATCCAAAACAATAAACGCATTATTTAAAGTTCTTCCCCGCATATAAGCAAGGGGCGCTATTTCTATTATTCCTGTTTCTAAATAATCCTCGATTACATCCGCCTCCATCATATCATACAGAGCGTCATAAAGAGGCCTGAGATACGGTCCCAGCTTTGCGTACATATCTCCCGGCAAAAACCCCAGAGATTCTCCCGCCTCAATCGCAGGACGGGTAAGTATTATTCTGCGGACCTTTTTTTCCATTAAAAAATTGACGGCCATAGCCATAGCCAGGTAAGTTTTTCCCGTTCCTGCAGGTCCGGTAGCAAAAACTATATCATGCTTATGTATTGCTTTTATGTAAGCTTTCTGCCCGCCTGTTTTGGGGAAAACCGCTTTTCTTCGGGAAGAGGGGACTCTGATTTCCCCCCCCTCACTTTCGGGGTGTTCTTTGTTTTTTATATCTCCGGCGTCATGGGAACTGATATAGTTACTCAGCTCCCTCTGATTAAATGCAAAACCGTCCTTGGCTAAATCTATGATTTTGTCGATGAAAAAGGCTGCTCTTTCCACCCTGGGCTTGGGGCCCTTTATCGCTATACCTTCAGGAACAACCGAGATATTCACCCCCAGTTCTCCTTCAAGGAAGGTTAAATTTTTGTCTTCTACGCCGAAAATCGCCTTTAAAGCCGGTGCATCATCTATGCAGATGTTCTTTTTCATATTTTCAATTACCTAAATCAGGTATTTTCAGCTCAACACCTATTTTAAGTTTATCGGGGTTCTCCAGGACATCCTTGTTGTAGTCAAAGATTTTTATCCATTTTCGGGTAGTCCCGTAAAACTTCTTAGATATTTTCTGAAGGGTGTCGTTCTTCTGGACGGTATAATACTCGTATTCGGGAACCTCGGCTTCCAGCGGAAGAGCCAACTCTTCCACCTCAACTCCTTCAGCTTCAAAACTTTCTTCTTCCAGAGTCCGGGGTTCGGCGAAAGAATACTCTTTTGTTTCTTCGGCTCCACCGCCGGAGCCGAATTCTATCTCTACTACCGAAACCTTACGAGTCTCTCCAAGCTTGCTTTCTTTTACCTCCTGGGAAGGCTGACCCGACAGATATCCTCTATTGCCCTCAACCTCGGTATCGGTCCTCGGTTTTTCTATAGTGTAAGTCCTTACAGTCATGCATCCCGCTAACAATACAATTGCGCCTGTAAGAAACCACCATTTTTTCATAACTTACACCTCCTTTTATTTCCCTGTTATTAATTTAAACCTCAAGCGGACTTCTCCTCGCTTTGGATGATGCCTATAGACAAATCCTCCATCTGAGACCGGCTGACCGGTGAAGGAGCTCCGCTTAAAAGGCAAATTCCTTTCTGGGTTTTGGGAAATGCTATTACTTCTCTTATTGTTTCTGAACCACTTATTATAGCACACAAACGGTCCAGCCCAAAAGCAATCCCTCCGTGGGGAGGTACACCATAGTTAAATGCTTTAAGGAGAAAACCGAACTTCTCTTCTGCCTCACTTGCCGGTATCCCTAAGGTTTTAAATATCTTCTTTTGTAATTCCAGAGAGTGTATTCTTACAGAACCGCTTCCCAGCTCTTCCCCGTTTAAAACCAAATCATAGGCGCGGGACCTTATCTTTGATAAGTCCTTATCCAGCATAGGTATATCTTCATCTTTTAAAGAGGTAAAAGGATGGTGAGTCGGTTGCCAGCGTTTCTCTTTATCGTTGAACTCAAAAAGAGGAAAGTCTGTTATCCAGACGAAAGAATACTTTTCCGCCTCTGCCTCTTTTCTCAAATCGGGCTTGTCGGTACCGTGTTTGTCCATGGCTTCCTTATACGACATGCGGGAAAAAGGTATGGATAGCTCTATATTTAAAACATTTTTAAAGACAAATTCAAACATTCTCTCCGTTAAAGAATAAATGTCTTCTTCTTCTACAAAAGATGCCTCTATGTCCAGCTGCGTAAATTCAGGCTGCCTGTCTTTACGTAAATCTTCATCTCTGAAGCAGCGGACCACCTGATAGTATTTGTCCATCCCGCTCACCATAAGAAGCTGCTTAAAAAGCTGAGGGGACTGAGGAAGAGCATAAAATTTTCCCGGATTTAGACGGGAAGGAACCAGATAATCCCTCGCCCCTTCGGGTGTCGATTTTGTAAGAAAAGGTGTTTCTATTTCCAGAAACCCGTTAGAGTTAAGGAATTCTCTGAATGCTTGATTTATATGATGTCTTGTAATCAGCTTCTGCTGGGCATTGGGCCTTCTTAAATCCAGATAACGGTAGCTAAGCTTTACCTCTTCGCTCAACTCCAGATTGTCCTCCAAAGGAAAAGGCAAATCAGAGCATTGGCTCAGTATATCCAGCTGGATAGCAGAAACCTCTATCAAACCGGTGGGTATTCGGGGATTTTCGGTCTTTTTGGGACGGGGTGAAACTTTCCCTTTAATCCTTATCACCTCTTC
>WJKZ01000227.1 GCA_014728785.1 Candidatus Omnitrophota bacterium | reverse complement strand
GACAGTTTTTGGATAAATTTTGTATTTGTTTTAAAGAAAGGGCTTTACATAGATAATGTATAATGATATAATCCACTCAAAAGGGGGGTGATGATGGACAAAACAAAGTTAATCCCGATAATTCTTTTATTGATAATTTTAGGGATAGGTTTTGTTACTTTTTCTTTTTACCAGGAAAAACAAAATTTACTTAATGCCAATCTGCGCCTGAAAGAAGAGAAAGCTTCTTTAATAGAAGAGAATAACAATTTGAAGGGCCGGTATAATCAGCTGGAGAGAACAAACAACGAAATGGAAAGACGCCTTTCTACTATTAATGAAGATTTATCGAGATTAGAGAGAGAAAGAGACGAGTGGAGACAGCGCTGGGAAGAGGTTTCCCGCGAGAGAGATTCTCTTGTAGAAAAGATGAAGTCAGCTGTACAGGTTGATGTTGCCGAACAGCGCCGCCAGCAGCCCCCTCCTTCCGGAGGAGAGGTATCGGAAGATTATTGGGCGGATTTTGTCCAGAAAAAGGCTTCTCTTGAAGCAGAACTGGAAAAAGTCCGGTCTGATTTGCTTGATGCCCGTCAGAAGTTTACCGAACTCGACAAAGATAATAAGGAGTTGACCTTAAGGATAGATGAGCTTGAGAAAGAAAAAGAGCGTCTGAGTGATGAGATAAAATTCAAGGAAAGAACTCTGCGAGTAATGAGTATGGATTTGGTTAAGGAAAGAGAAGAACGTGGTGAAGCCGTACAAGAAGTTAAGAAGTTAAGGAGAGAGAATTCCAGCCTTAAAAAAGAGTTGGTTATGACCAACAAGGAAAAGATTCAATTACAGAGCAACCTTAAAGAAACCTACGAGAAAAAACAGACTTTAGAAAATCGTATGGCTACCGCAGAGAACGTTTTAAAAGAAAAAACTATGCTTTTTGAAGATTTGCAGAACCAGCTCCAGATGGCGATAGAGGGCGGCAAGCGTGCCGTTAGTAATGAATCAGCATCAGTAGAGTTGCCTCCTATTGTGGTTAAACCCGGCGCTCCCGGCCTCAAAGGCCTGCGCGGAGAAGTGATTGCTGTTAATCTTGACGAGAAGTTTGTAGTAATTGACCTGGGAGAATCTTCCGGAATAAAGCCGGGCGTAACCTTAAAGATAATACGAGGAGATAAAGAGGTAGGAACCCTTGAAGTAATAGAAACCAGAAGGGAAATATCTGCGGCAGACATAAAAGAAACAGTTGGTGGCTTAATTATCCAAGAAGGCGATATAGTTGTGAGTAGATAGACCGGTGCTCCCTTCAAAAATTACCATAAAAGACGTAGCAAAGAAAGCCGGTGTCTCAATTGCTACCGTATCACGTTTCCTTAACAAATCCCCTTCCTTAAAAGAAGAGAATCGTAGGCGTATTGAGTTGGCTATAAAAGAACTCAATTATCAGCCTTCCATATATGCACGTCGTTTGGCCGGCGGACATCTTAATACCTTTGCTTTGATTATACCCGGGTATGAAGGGATTTTTTATTCCTTTTACGCCATGGAAATAATGAGAGAAGTCGCTGCTGCGCTGAGTGAGCGAGGCATTGATTTACACCTGCATATTTTCTGGGGGAAAGATAATTTCAAGACTTCTCTGGTAGATGGAGCGATTATCGCCGATGTGATAGACAACGGAAAACAGGTCAAGAGGTTAATCGAAGAAGACCTGCCCTGTATAGTCATCAACAGAAAGATGGACGAGAAGGGTGTCAGCTATGTTGCCATAGATAATTTTAAAGGAGCTTATGAGGCAACGGAGTTTCTTATACATCATGGACACAAAAACATAATGCACCTCGCCGGAGATTTAAGAGTGCAGGGAGCTAAGGAAAGATTAGAGGGGTATAAACAGGCCTTAAAGAAAAACGGGATAAAATACAGGGACGAATATGTCAAGATAACCAACTTTTCCAGAAGGGAAGTTAAGGGGGCTCTTGAGCCCTTATTCGGGTCTAAAAAAGACAAGCCTACAGCTATATTTTGCTGTAGTGATGAGATAGCCAGCGAAGTATTGAATTTTGCCGAAGAGCAGAGGTTAGAGGTACCCAGGGAATTAAGTATCATAGGTTTTGACGATAACCCGCATTGCATGTACGGTGATTTAATGCTGACTACCGTACGTCAGCCTTTAAAAACTATGGTTTCCAAAGCCGTTAATATCCTTCAGGAGAACATACAGAAAGACACTCCTCCTCAAAGGGTAGTTTTACAGCCGGAGTTAATAATCCGCGATACTGTAAGTTTCCTGTAAAAAGTAAATTTTTCGGGTCTTTGACATAGAGATATAAACTGAATTTAATCAATATATTGTGTCTGTACCTTAATTTTTATCTATATATAGTATTTTTCCTTGACATAGCTAATTTTTGGTGATATAAAAGGATGTCCTTTCCTGATTTTTGCTTTGAGAGTTTCATTCTAATCAGTGTTTTTAATTCTTCAAGCAAGGCCTGATTTGATAACCGCAATATTAAGCTCAAAAAGGCATATTTATGTTTGATTTCACTATTTTCTTATTGATATTAGTCATTAACGCCGTAATTGCGCATAATCTTAGTCAAAATTTTACACAATATTTTTAGGAGGAGGTGTTATGGAGAGTACGCTCAAATTTTCCCCAAACGCAATTTTAGTTTTGAAGAAGCGATACCTCAAGAAGGACGATAAGGGTCAGCCTGCTGAGATTCCTGAGGAGCTTCTAACGAGGGTTTCAAGAGCAATTGGTTTTGCAGAAAAAAATTACGGCAAAGACGAGAATGAAGCAGAAAAAACAGCCGCGTCTTTTTATGAAATTATGAAGAATCTTGAATTTATGCCCAATTCTCCCACCCTGATGAACGCAGGTAAAGATTTGGATCAGCTTTCGGCCTGTTTTGTTGTGCCGGTAGAAGACTCGATGGAGTCTATATTCGATGCAATAAAGTCTACTGCTTTAATACATAAGACCGGCGGGGGCACCGGTTTCAGTTTTTCCCGGCTTCGCTCTAAAAACAGTGTCGTTAAATCTACAGGCGGTGTGGCGTCAGGGCCTGTATCTTTCATGAAAGTTTTT
>WJKZ01000226.1 GCA_014728785.1 Candidatus Omnitrophota bacterium | reverse complement strand
TCTATCTTACGGCATTTGGCCTACTCTTTCTAAAGTACACCATGAGGGGATTTCGAAAATATCTTTTCTGGATATAGCTTACGCCCGGGAATTGAATTATAAAATAAAATTATTAGCCATTGTGAAAAAAGAGAAAAATACTCTTGATTTAAGAGTCCACCCGACTCTTGTCTCTGAAGGAAACCCTTTATCCGGTGTTTTATCCGCCTTTAATGCCGTATATTTTGATACTTATCCGGCCGGGGACCTTCTTTTTTACGGAGAAGGAGCGGGAGGTATTCCTACTTCATCATCAGTAATTTCTGATATTGTAAGCATATCTTCGGGAGGAGGTCCGTTTTGCCGTAAAGAAGAAAATATAAGAATAAAAAATATCAAGGAAATAAAAACCAGATATTATATACGTTTTATGGCTCAGGACAGGCCGGGTGTCCTGGCTAAGATTTCAAAGATTCTTTCTTCTTTGCAGATAAGCATAGCTTCAGTTACGCAGAAAGAAAGGAGAAGAGGAAAATTCGTACCTATAATAATGATTACCCACGAGGCAGTGGAAAATAATATCAGGGAAGCCCTTTCGATTATCGACAGATTTTCTCTTATAAAAAAGCCTTCAAGATTTATAAGAATAGAGAATCTATAACTTCCAAAAAACAGTTTTAAAAAATAAAATAATGGCTTTGGTAGAAGATTATAAAGGCGTAATAAAAAGATATAAAAGATATCTGCCCGTAAGCAGAAAGACTCCTGTAGTGACTTTGCAGGAAGGCAATACCCCTCTTGTCTACTCACCTAAAATATCCGGGCGGCTGGGAAAAAACTGCAGGGTATATTTAAAATATGAAGGTTTAAACCCTACAGGGTCGTTTAAAGACAGGGGTATGACTTTAGCTATTTCTAAAGCTGCTGAAAACAAAGCAAAAGCTGTAATTTGTGCCTCGACCGGCAATACTTCTGCCTCCGCAGCCGCATATTCACACCGGGCGAATTTAAAGTGTATAGTTCTTATTCCCGAAGGGGCAATAGCTTTGGGTAAGTTAGCCCAGGCCCTTATTCATAAGGCTTTGGTAATTGCCATAAGGGGTAATTTTGATGATGCTCTCAGGCTGGTAAGGGAAATTTCTCTTAATTATCCGGTAGAAGTCGTTAATTCAATAAATCCTTATAGAATAGAAGGCCAGAAGACAGCTTCTTTTGAGGTGTGTGATTCCCTGAAAAAACCACCCGATTTCCATTCTTTGCCTGTTGGTAATGCCGGGAATATCACCGCTTACTGGAAAGGCTATAAAGAATATTTTTCTTACAAAAAGATATATTCACTACCTTGCATGTTAGGCTTTCAGGCAAAGGGAGCTTCTCCTATCGTTAAAGGCAGGCCTGTGGAGAAACCGAAAACACTTGCTACTGCCATACGTATAGGTAATCCAGCAAGCTGGGAGAAAGCGGTCGAGGCAAAACATGAATCCGGCGGCTTAATAGAATCAGTGACCGATGCGCAAATCCTCTCAGCTTACAAGTTCCTGGCTTGCGAAGGTGTGTTTGTTGAACCAGCCTCAGCAGCTTCTGTTGCAGGGTTGTTTAAACTGGCAAAGGAAGGTTTCTTTGAAAAAAAGAAAAGTAAAGAAATAATAATCGTCTGTACTCTTACCGGTCATGGTCTTAAAGATCCCCAAATAGCCGTGAAAAGTATCAAGCCTCCCTTAATAGTTGATGCCGATTTGAGAAAAATTTTAAAAATTGCTAAAATTTGATTTATGAAAGGGTTTTACGATAAATTTCCCCGCGTTTTGAAAAACGCTTTAGAAAATATTTACGGGATAATCGCAGAACCTCCCCTCTGGGAGTTGTCTTCACGCCGGGAATTCGGTGATTTATCCTCCATGGTAGCTCTTAAACTTGCTTCCAGAATAAAGAAGAATCCTATGGAAATAGCCGCAGAGCTTAAGCCTTACCTGGAAAAAAACCTGAAAGGTTTCTCAGAAAAAATAGATATTTTAAAACCCGGCTTTATAAATGTCTTTCTCTCAAAAGATTCCCTCATTGAAAGCCTGAATTCTGTATTGACGGAAAAAGATTGTTTTTTTAAGAATAAAGGTAAAAGAAAAGTTCTGATAGAATTTTTGAGCGCTAATCCTACCGGTCCCCTTACAGTTGCTCATGGCCGCCAGGCGGTGGTAGGCGATGTTATAGCTAATATTCTGGAATTTTGGGGAGATGAGGTAGAACGAGAGTATTACCTTAACGATACCGGTAGGCAGATAGATCTTTTCCGTGAGTCGGTTAAAAAAGCCGTTGATGCCAAAGATAGAGGGAGTGAATACGTTGCTCCCGAAGGAGGTTATAGGGGCGATTATATAAAAGAAATAGCTCACCGGTATCTGCATAACGGTATAAACAGTGACATATTGGAATACTCTTTAAGTGAGATGATATCTTCTATAAAAGAGGATGTAAAAAATTTAGGCATTAAATTCGACAGCTGGTTTAGCCAAAATAATCTGGTGGAAAAAGGGAAGGTCGAAGAGGCAATAGATTTTCTCTCAGAGAAAGGATTAATCTATGAGAAAGATGAAGCCTTATGGTTTTCTGCTACCGCCTTTGGCGATGATAAAGACCGTGTCATTAAAAAAAGTGACGGAGAATTAACTTATTTTGCCTCCGATATAGCTTACCATAAGGACAAAATAGAAAGGGGTTATGATAAATTAATAGATTTGTGGGGTCCTGACCATCATGGGTATATCAAGAGGGTAAAAACAGCTCTGAAAGCTATGGGCTATGAAGAGGAGATACTCGAGGTGGTGATAATTCAGCTGGTGAGCTTAAAAAGCAAAGAAAGGATGTCTAAGAGGGCCGGAACAGCTATTTCGCTGTCGCAGCTTATAAAGGAATTAGGCAAAGATACTACCCGTTTTTATTACCTTACCCGTAAGAACGATTCTCATCTTGAGTTCGATATGGATTTAGCCAGACAGGCAACTTTTAACAACCCTCTTTACTACATTCAATACGTTTGTGCCCGCATAGAAAGTATATTCAGGAAAGCCGGAAAATACGAATCTGACCCCCGGTATAGTAATCTTCTTTCTGAGGAGGAGGAAATTAATTTATTAAGAAGTTTGGTACGTTTCCCCTATTATCTGGAAAAAGCGTACTGTTCGTTAGAACCCGTATTTATTATTGAGTTTCTAAAAGATCTTTCATCTGCCTTTCACAAGTTTTATGAGTGTCAGAGAGTTTTGGTAGAAGATTCTTCTGTTATGAAGGCGAGGCTCAATCTTCTCAAAAGTTTAAAAATAACTCTTCATTGTGCTTTGGGAATTCTGGGCATAAGGCCTGTAGAAGAAATGTAAAACGGGTTTTACGTCCGAAAGCTTAAATGCATAAGTTTATGAAAAGAAATGTCTGGAAAATATCTAAGATAGGCAGAGAAGCTGAAAATTCGGCTACAGAATACGGTATATCGCCTTTTTTGGCTCAGATACTTATAAACAGGGGGATAAAAAGAGAAAATTTTCTCTCTTTCCTGAAATCTTCTTTCGATAGTTTATACTCTCCGTTTCTGCTGCCGGATATGAAGAAGGCCGCCCGGCGATTGAAGAAAGCGGTAGCCGAAAAAGAAAAAGTGATGGTCTGTGGGGACTATGATGTAGAC
>WJKZ01000225.1 GCA_014728785.1 Candidatus Omnitrophota bacterium | reverse complement strand
TTATTTTATTATCCGGCTCAACCCTGGCAGACCCTTATAAGGCCTTTAATGCGTGTAGGTTTAAATCAGAAGCTGTATGAAGTATTTACTCTGCTTAAGTCCAATAAGGAGAATATGGCTTTGGTGATGAAAGGGAAAAAAGTCTATGGGATAGTAACTCTGCAGAATATTATCACCGAGATTATAAGCTCTATAATAAAAGCGTGAGGTTTTTATAATTAATGCCCCAGGATAATTTCTTTAAGTTCTCCGGAATCAACACAGCTTATGCCCAGCTTGGAGGCCCATTTTATCAAACCTTTATCAGAGGTAGCAAGGATTCCCCCGAGGTCTTTTGCCAGTAAAATCAGATCAAAATCTTCTTTACTGTCTATTATACCTTCTCTCAGAGCTGTACGGTATTCCTGCCTCAGGTTTTTTATAATTTCTTCACCGTTTCTTTTTTGGATTCCACCTTCTTCTTTTAATTTCTTTAGGCTGTACTTTTCAGCTATACGCAGACCTTTATTTATCCTGGACCTTATTTCTTCGATTAATTCATATACCATTATTGCCGGTACCCCTGATTCATAGGATGAGGGCGGTTGTTTGCGGATAGCTACAGTTTCCTTAAGGGTGGGGGGAGCTTCTATAAAATTAAGAAGTTCCCTGTATACAGAAGGCGGCATGAAAAAAGAAAGCTTGTTTTTCCCCTTTATTTCCTTTAAAAAATTAATAAAAGCCTCATCCGGACTTTTACCGAAGACAAACCGGGAGTCAGGATTTACAAATATACTTGTATCAAGGACCACTCTTAGAGTAACCGATTCTTTTTGACTTTTCTCTCCCATCTGTGGTATTTTTAGACTATATTATTTTTTAATTTCTCAGAGTGTTTTGTGTTTTTATATTGTAAACCACAAAGATAATAAAGGCAATCACTAAATTAAGCACTTTATTAGGTAAGCCTGTAACCGCCCGGTCGAAGCGCAGGAGAAAACAGACCTTGAAGGGTTTCAGGCAGTGATGATAAATTGCCGGGCAGGTTTTTTCAAAAACCTAAACCGGCTGCGTTCTTTTGTTAAAAAAAGCTTGATTTAGTATTATTATATTGATACACTTATAATGATAAGTAAAAAGGAGGTATACTGTATGAAAAACTTAGTATTAGTAAGCAGCGTTTTATTATTTTTTATAGGCATATCCGGCTGCGATCAATTTTCCGGTCAACAGGTTTCCCCCGGAGAGGGAAGCGGGACGACTTATACCTCTCCTGAGCCTGAAGGTCCGGTCTTGGCGAGAGTAAATAACTGGGTTTTAGGAGTAGAGGAATTTGAAGAAGAGATAAACAACATAATAAAGGCTAACAACGGGAACCCGGAAATTCCGGTAGAATCTTTAGGTTTGCTGGCCAGAATGTTTGTTTCCCCCTTCGTCACCACAATTGATTTGAGCACTCCGGAAGGTAAGAAGGTATATTTAGATTTGTTAGTCAACTCGGAATTATTGGCCCAGGAGGCTGAAAAAAGGGGGTTAGATGAACAACCCAGAATAAAAGAAAGGATAAGGAGGAGGGTGGTAGAAATACTGAACCTGGCTCTCCTCAACGAAGTGCTTAAGGATTATAAGGTTACGCCTTCTGAAGTAGAGGAGTTCTATAATACTGAGTATAAGAAGGTTGTGGAAAATATGGAACAGAGAAAAATACGCGAAATCGTAGTGGATTTAGAATATAAAGCCAAAGACATTCTGGTAGAGATACTGGGAGGGGCCGACTTCTCCACTTTAGCCTCAACTTACTCTATTACCCCTTCAGCTGAGGGGGGAGGGGATTTAGGTTATCTAACTTATAATCCTAACGAGAAATTCCAGAAATTCTGGGAGATAGCCCTTACTCTCGGCGAAGGCGAGGTTTCCAATGTTTTTAAACACCCGGAGAAACAGGAGTATTACATAATCAGAGTAGAAGATGTAAGAAAAGGCGAACCCGAATCGCTTAATAAAGTCTACAATCAGCTGGAGTACCTTTTGACCCAGAAAAAAAGCATTGAAGGAATAGATAAGTTCTTAAAAGATATCAAAGCTAAATCCGATGTTACAGTAAATGCCAATTATATAAATTAAAAAAAGGAAGAGATATGGATAAAAGAATGCTCAATTTAATAATCGGTGTAGGTTTAGCTGTGATAGCGATAATAATGATTCACGGTTACATGCAGAGAAAAGAAAAACTCATCCAGGAATTAATCAGGAAGGGGCAGATTGTAGAAGTAGTGGTAGCGAGGCAGGATATACCGGCAGAGAGTACTATGAGCGAAGATATGGTTTCTCTGGAGAGAGTCAACTCCAAATCTTTTCAGCCCGGAGACTTAACTTCTCTCCAGTCTGTGGTAGGAAAGATTGCTACAGTAGATATATTGAGGGGTCAGCATATTAACAGAAACATGGTGAGGTCTTTAGGGAATATAAAATATCTTTCTCAAAGTGTACCTCAGGGAATGAGAGCAATAACTATACCGGTGGATAAGATTTCTGCTCTTGAAGGAATGCTTAAGGCCGGAGACAGAGTAGATATAGTTTCTCTGTTTAATCTGCCCAGCCCCGGCGGGGGTTCTTTTTTGAGTGTGGTTAATCTTTTTGAAGGCGTAAAGGTACTTGCTACTAATCGCAACCTCTCCCCTTATCAGGTATCCCAGAAGGCCGATACGGTAACTTTAGCCCTCAGGCCGGAAGATGTTAAATTGCTTACTTATGTAATGGAAAATGCTAAAATACGGCTTGTTTTGAGACCTCCTAACGATTCAAGCCATGAGGAAGGATACTCGATGGTAACTATGGAAACTCTTCTTAAGAAATTGGGAAGGTGGGCACCACCGGCACCAGAAGAAGCTGCACCCACTATTAGTATTTATAAAGGCACTAAAGAGAAAGAAGAAGTTCCCATACCTAAATAAGGAGGATATTGAATGGTAAAAATAAAAATTCTTAGCCTGCTTATCTGCATTTTGATGTGTGGTTTCAGCGGATATGCAGAAGATATTTTTGATCTCAGCGTAGAAGATGACAGAGATATAAGCATGGTTGTAGGAGAAATCAGTGTGATTAAAGTATCCTATCCTACAAGAGTATCGGTAAGGAATCCTGAGATAGCCGATACCGTAGATGTAACCGATAATGAGATAATTATAGTAGGTAAACAATTCGGAGATACGGTATTAAGGGTATGGGATAGGTCGGGGGAAAAGAAATATTATATAACGGTTTACGGTCAGGATTTAGAAAAGACCCGGGAGAGGCTCGAGACCTTAATCAATAAACAATTAGGTTTAAGGGATATTTATTTCAAGATAAATGAGGCCACAGGTAAGGTTATGATCATGGGAGAGGTCACCCCCGAGGAGAAGGCCAATCTGGAGAAAGTGTTGAGTTCTTTCTATAACTTTCAGGGCAAGAGTAACCAGATTGAAAATCTGGTCAGCACTAAGAAAGAAAGCAAAATGGTTGAAATAGATTGCCAGATTCTCGAAATCAACAAGGACGAGCTGGATAATCTGGGTATAAAATGGCAGGAATTCATGCAGTTCAGAGAAGAGCCTTATTCGGCGCCAGAAGATACAGATGAAGGAGTTCAGACAACTCTTCAGACAGTAGCCCCTATGCACGGGCTTTGGTCGTTAAGCAGATGGTCAAGGGATGCTTTCCATTACAAGATAAATATGCTTTTAAGGAGAAACAAGGGGAAGGTGCTTTCCCGGCCCAAACTGCTTTGTTTAAGCGGAGAAGAAGCCAAACTTACCGTAGGCGGAGAAGTCCCTTATGTAACTGCAAGCACAACCAACGCTTCCGGCACAGGTGTGAGTATTCAATATAAAGATTACGGAGTTATCCTTACTTTACGCCCGGTTGTACTTAAAGATAATCAGATTATGCTTAATATCGGTACAGAAATAAGCGAAATCGACTGGGTTAATGCTATAACAATCCAAGAAATAAGAGTTCCCGCTTTTATTAAGAGAGAGGCCGATACAGTAGTCAATGTCAGCTCCGGAGACACTGTCTTTTTAGGTGGCCTGATCCAGAATGAAGAATCTAAAAATGTAGATAAACTGCCTGCTTTAGGGAGTATCCCTCTTTTAGGTGCACTTTTCAGGTCAAAAGAGTTTCAAAATGAACAGACAGAGCTTGTTATAACCCTGACTCCCGTGGTCAGGGAGAGTAAAAGGGAGGAGGTTGTTTCTGTGGTGCCGTCTGCTGAGCAGGCCGGTGAAACTTATGTTAAGAAGATAGCAGTATATCCCGATTACCTGCAGGAGGATGAGCTGCTAAATGATTATATACTTCAGTTGCAAAAAATGATTTTTAATTCTTTGGATTATCCACGTATAGCCCGGGATGCCGGTTGGCAGGGAGCGGTTAAAATAAGGATGCATATAAACCGTTACGGAGAACTAATAGATATAGGTGTTAAAGAATCTTCCGGTTATGTTTCTTTTGATAAAAATGTTATAAAAACCGCCAAGTCTTTAAGCCCTTATCCTCCTTTTCCTTTTGACACTGAAGTAGAAGATTTATGGATTGACATCCCTATAGTTTACAAGATGGATTAAAGTCTATGGAAGCCAGGATTATTTCTTTTTTTGGAACCAAAGGAGGAGTAGGAAAAACACTCATTTCGTTAAACTTCGCCGTAAGCCTTGCCTTAAACAGAAAACGGGTGTGTCTGCTGGATTTCGACCTGGGTGCTCCTCAGGTAGCCTCCCGCCTTTTAGGTATAGAGCCAAAATATACTTTACATAATTTAACCGGACATCTATCGGAATTTAAGGAAAAAAAGAGAAATATCCATAATTATCTTGCTTCTTATAAAGATAATATTTCTTTTCTTCCCTCTATAAGTAAATTATCCCAGAAGGTCCACATAACTCCCGAAGTGATTAAGGATTTTCTTTCTTTGCTCCATAAGGATTTTGACTATATTATAATCGACTCAGGCAGCAATTTAACCGATAATCTTATCACTATATTCGATACCTCAAGCCTCATATTTTTGGTTCTTACCCCCGATATACTCGCGGTTTACCAGACTGAATGGCTTCTGGATACTCTCCAGAGCATTGGTTTTCCTCTGCAAATGATAAAAATTATACTGAACAGGGCCGAGAGTAAAGGCTCAATAAGCTGGCAGGAAATAAAGGTTTTAATACCTTCCGAAATTATGTCTCTGGTGCCTTCAGAAGGTAAGATTGTAGGCTTGGCGGTAAACAGAGGAATCCCGGTAGTCATTGACAGTCCGCATTCCAAAATATCGGCGGCTATAAATAAATTAGCTAAAGAAGTGATGGAGAGGAAAGATATTTTTATTCCTCACCAAACATTAGAAGAGATAAGAGTAGCTAAGGGGCAGTTTGAGGAAACAAAAGATTCTTTCTGGCAGAAGGCGGGGCTGGTTGAGAAGAGCAGCCGGCCTAGACTGAAAGAAGAAGAAGACCAGATAATTGTTTTTAAACGAAAGGTCCATCAGCAGTTGCTCAACGAGTTGGATTTAAAAAGGTTACCCGTTGAGACTTTTTCTTACACCCCTCAGAAGATGAAAGAGCTGCGCCAGAGAGCCGAGCGCATAATATCCAATATTATCAGTAAAGAAGCAGGGGGATTTATTTCTTCCCTGGAGGTGAGGAAGAAAATAATAAAAGAAATACTCGATGAAGCTTTAGCGCTCGGTCCTTTAGAGGATTTGTTAAAAGATTCGGGCATAACCGAGGTTATGGTAAATAATAAAGATCAGGTTTATATAGAAGAAAACGGAAAAATTAAACTTACCAGTAAGAAATTTACCGGTAACGAGCAGGTAAGAGTAGTAATAGAAAGGATACTGGCTCCTCTGGGCAGAAGAATAGATGAGTCTACCCCCTATGTAGATGCCCGTCTACCCGACGGCTCCCGTGTTAATGCAATAATTTCTCCCCTTTCTTTAACAGGACCGACTCTTACTATACGTAAATTTTCCCGGGAAAGATATTCTATGGAGGATTTAATAGAAAGGTTCGCAAGCCTTACTCCCGATATGGGGAAATTCCTGAATGCTGCGGTAAAATCACGAAAAAATATATTAGTTTCAGGAGGTACAGGCTCCGGAAAGACCACCTTTTTAAACATACTTTCTTCTTTTATACCCGAAAATGAGCGGATTATAACAATAGAAGACGCCGCAGAATTGAAGTTAGACCAGATACACTGGATAAGGCTTGAGTCGAGGCCCCCCAATATAGAGGGTAAAGGTGAAATCCCTATACGCGACCTTTTCCGTAACAGCCTGCGCATGAGGCCCGACCGTATAATAGTGGGAGAAGTAAGAAGCGATGAGGTTCTTGATATGCTCCAGGCTATGAATACCGGCCATGACGGAAGTATGTCTACGATTCACTCCAATTCTACCCATGACGTACTTATAAGGCTCGACAGCATGATACTTATGAGCGGGGTGGAACTGCCTATACGTTCTATAAGAGAAATGATCGGCTCAGCCGTTGATTTAATAGTACATACCGCACGTTTATCCGACGGTTCGCGTAAAGTAATAGCGATTACGGAATTTGCCGGAATGCTTGATGATACACGTATAAATTTACAGGATATTTTTGAATTCAGACAGACCGGCGTAGACGAAGACGGAAGAGTCTTGGGATATTTTACCTCAACCGGGTATATTCCTTCTTTTTACGATGAAATCAGGTCTCGCGGTATAAAGCTTCCCCGCGATATATTTATACCCAAGGATTAATAATAAATTATGGCAGAAGGAGTTAAGAAACTTCACAAATTTATTGATGACCCTGCCATTACCGAAGTAATGGTAAACGGCTCTAAAGCTACCTTTGTAGAGGTAGAGGGTATCAAGAAGTCTGTAGATGTAATTTTTTCTACCGAAGATATAAACGAGATAATAGATAAATTGTTCAAAAAAGAAGGAAAGTTCATCTCTTATTTTAACCCCTATGGGGATATATGCCTTGAAGACGGCACCCGGATAAATATTATTACTTATCCTTTAGCCCGGTGCGGCACTTCTATAACAGTCAGGAAATTCAACAAAGAGATAAATGATCTCGAATGCTTGATAGGAAAAGGGACTTTAAGCCAGAAGATGGCAGATTTTCTAAAAGCATGTGTGAGGGGAAAAGTAAATGTGCTCTTCTCCGGAGCTACCGGGGCAGGAAAGACTACCACAATGGAGATGTTATCTTATCACATACCCGAGCAGGAAAGAGTTGTTACCATAGAAGATACCGCCGAACTTAAATTACACAGCCCCAATCTTGTTCCTATGGAGACAAGAACGGCCAATGAAGAAGGTAAGGGTGAGGTTACCTTAAGGGATTTGATCGTTAATGCTCTGCGCATGAGGCCTGACCGTATCATAGTAGGTGAGGTAAGAGGCCCTGAGGCATTAGATATGGTCCAGGCTATGTCTACCGGCCATCGCGGCACTTTGGCGGTTATGCACGGCAATTCTCCCCAGGAGATACTGAAGAGGCTTGAAACCCTTATTCTTTCTTCCGGAATCAGGCTGCCCATTGAGGAAATCAGAAATATGATAGGTAATACTATCAATATAATTGTTCAGCAGGAAAGGTTTACCGACGGCATAAGAAGAATTACTCATATTTCTGAGGTAAGAGGAGTTATGCATAACGAGATTACTGTCCAGAATCTTTTTGTTTTCAGGCGGGAAGGAAGAGCCGATGACGGGAAAATAAAAGGAAAATTCCGGACGGTCATGAGGAATTACCCCCGTTTTTTTGCTCAATTTCAGAGCCTGGGATTGTTGGATGAAAAGATTTTTTCAGACTAATTTAAACCTGCCGCTACTTAAATCCGGAAATACGCACCTACAATCTTAAATCAAAAATTCTAATAAACTTACAGGTCCAGCTAAATCTGTTTATATTGAAACAGATTAAAGGGCGACTTTTAGAAGGAATAAAATCTGCAATTTTACCGCAATAAATGCTATCTGCACCTTCCTATCCGGGCAGCTGTCAAACACTTCCAATACTTAAAATATCGACCGAAAAAAGCTGTTTTACCGTTTCACTAAAATTTTTTAGCTAAAAAATCAATTCTCTATAGATAGAAAATTAAGATTTCTGATTACGCAGAAAATGAAAACGATTAATAAAAATTAATGTGTGCGGTTGAAAACTTAAAACCGGCTATGATATATTTAAACTGAGAAGAGGGTTTGAAGGTTTAACCAAACCAAGGGGGTGAAGAGCCCCCTATTTTTTGTTATAGCCCGCCTACTTTAAGGTACCCTTTTTGTTACCTTCCGGTCTTACTTTTTACAAATATTTAGAAAAAATTCTGTTGTGGGGGGGGATAAGTTTGATTTTTGCCATAGGGAGAAGCTACTTGCTCTCTCTACAGAACAGCAACAAGGAAGTAAGGTAAACCAAAAACATTTATTGTGGACAATTCCATTTATTTCTGATACACTATCACCGCTATCTGGCAGATAAAATAATATTTTTATAGCTTTTAGGTATTGATTTTGCTTTCTGCCCTGTAAAGTTTTATGTCACGCAAACCCCTTAGCGAAAAAGTAAAAAGATTAGTTTTAAAGGAACGAAAGAATAACCCTTCTCTTGGCATAAGGGCTATCGCCAAAAAAATTCAGGCCGAACACAATATAAAAATTTCTAAGAGTTCTGTTCATAAGATTTTGGTAGAGAACGGTTTAAGAGATAAACCAGGAAGAAAAAGAGCGGTACTCTCTTATAAAAAGAACCTTATCTCTGAATGTGGATTAATCCTCTTAAGAGCAGTAGACGATTATGTAGGACTGTTCGACCACTTAAGCGAAGAGTTTAAGGTATTCATGCCCCGCCTAAATAAAGAAGAGATAAAAAAACTGGTTATTTTTACAGCTTTTTCTTCTTATACTAAATCAGGTGCCTTCAGGCAGTGTTTAGAAGACAGGGATTTTTTGCGTCTGACAGGACTTTATCACTTAA
>WJKZ01000224.1 GCA_014728785.1 Candidatus Omnitrophota bacterium | reverse complement strand
TGATTCTGAGAAAGAGCTAATACTTAATTTAGGCAACTTCTTATTTGAATTTAATCATTTACGCTGTCATGGGGGATTGAATTATATAACCCCCTTTGATAAACTGCAAAAAGTTACCGAATTATTGAGCTAGTACAACAGGTTACTTTTATGACTCACGGTTAGTTGCTCATGGCTCGTAGCTCTTGGCTCATAGCTGACTTGCGGCCTGCAGCCTGTAGCTTGAAGCCTGCAACCCATTATTTTTCTTGCCAAATCTTAAAGTAGCGGTAGAATTATCCCTGCCGGAAAGGGCCTGCTTTTCCTTATGACTTAAGAGCCGAATTTGTATGAAAAAACTGCTACTTCTTATCCCCTTACTTTTACTGCATTTCAACATTCATGCAGAGGGAAGAATTAAAGATAATTCTTACTTTCTTTATGCTCAAAACAGACCTGTTACCCAAAGTACCGAAGCCGGTGAAAGCAAACATTTAGAAGCCCGGGTTTTGAGTGTATCGGGAAGAGTAGAATTCCGTAAGCCCGGCTCTATTAACTGGGAAAATTTGAAGAGCGGCCAATTTATTTATGAAGGTTACAGAATTCGCACACTTGATGAGGGTAAAGTCAAGATACAGGTAGCGGATAATACCATTAACCTCAAGCCCAATACCCTCTTTGTCTTATCTAATATGCACATTGATAAAATTACCGGCAAGTACAGGAATGTTTTCGAATGCCCCTACGGAAGAGTTAAGGCCAGCGTAGAGAGAAAAAACATTTCGGAGTTTGTCGTAAATACCCCTACTGTTATCGCAGGAGTGAGAGGAACTATATTTTATCTTATAGTAACACAGTCTTTAACCCAGACTCTGGTAGAGCAGGGAGACGTATCCCTCTTTAGCCCTGCCTCAGGGGAAACCAGGATAGTGAGGAGAGGGCTTATGTCTACGTCTAATGAGGAAGGTGAAATTAGCGAGCCCGAGGAGATACCGCCGGAGTTGCAGGAGGAATTAAACCCCGAAAGCTGGGAGCCTTCGGGTGATGGTGACGAAGGAAACGAGGAGAGCGAAAACGAGGGTGAATCTGATGAGGAAGCCGACGAGGGGGAGGGTGAAAAAGAGATAGAAGACGAGGATGAGACAGGAGAGGAAGATACCTCTTCGGAAATAGATGAAACTCTGGACGAACAGGAGGAGAGCTCAGAAGAAGCCCAGGAGGACAGAGAGAGTTCTCAGGAGGCTGAAAAGACCGAATATACAGACACAGACACAGACGGAGACGGAATATATGATGCAAGTGACATCGATGATGATAACGATGGCCTCTCGGATGAATATGAGGCTCAACTCGGCCTTGATGCTAATGATCCCGATACCGACGGCGATGGCTTGAGTGATTATTTCGAAGTAACTACGGCAGGAAACCCTAAAAGTGACGATGCCGACTCAGACGGTTTTGATGATTATTATGAGATAACACACGGCATGGGCCCCGATGACGTCGATAGTGACCAGGATGGCTATACTGACAGCCAGGAGATTGCAGAGGGTACAACACCTTCTTCTTCTTTCTCTTTCCCCTCAGGCTTGACTCACAATATAGACTTAGACGATGAAACTGATAACTATGACTACGATATAGATGATGACGGTATTGAAAATCCTGTAGAAGATTCCTCTGTAAGTTATGCTTACCATTCAGGCTCAAATTATCTCGACCCTCACAAAATAGATACCGATGGAGACGGCCTCTCAGATAATGTTGAGGCCTGGTTTGACTCAGACCCGCTGGTAGCCGATACAGACGGTGACGGCTTATCCGACAGGGAAGAGTATGATCAAAATAGTGACCCCAGGGATCCGGCCGGCCTCCCCGGCTCTTACGCCCGGCCTGATTATGACAGCGACGGTTTAGGGGATAATTTTGAGAGTACCTGGGGGAGCGATTCGTCAAACAGCGATTCCGACGGAGACGGCCTGTCAGATGAGCAGGAATTGTACTGGGGCACAGACCCCAATAATTCCGATACAGACGGTGATGG
>WJKZ01000223.1 GCA_014728785.1 Candidatus Omnitrophota bacterium | reverse complement strand
AGTCAAAACCGAGTATTTTTAAATCCTCTATATTTTTTGCCTGCCAGGGATCAGTGGGGCCATCCTTGACCCAATCAATAGTTTCGGCCTGCTTATTTAGAAAAACCCCAAAAGCCAATTTTACATTTTCGCCGTAATAATCAAAACCTGCTTCAAAATTATTAGTTTTTTGGGATTTCAGAGACGCATCCCCCTTATTGGCCGGAGAAATATAGTATAATTCGGTAAAAGAGGGCTTTCGGCAGAGACGATCGAAGATAAATTGAAATTTAAGGTTATCGCTTAAACTATAGCCTAAACCCAAATGCAGACTTTCTAAACAACCCCACTCCCGGTAATAATCAAATCCTGCCTCTAAATCAAAAATAAAACCACCCGCTCTCTTATCCTTAAGCCCCAGGTATAAGCCTGCACCGGTACGGCTATGATTACCCAGATTTGTGCTTGTAATCTTCTCTTTCCGGGTCTTAATATCAACAAAAGCTTTATTGTCGAATTCTATGCCGGTTTCAAACCCGTATAAATAGGTTGTGTGGTAATTTGTATAAAATTCAGGGTTATGGCGGTCCAGTATAAATTTGTCCCAATGCCTTCTGAAAAAAATTGCATTATCGAGTTCGAAACCCTCGCCCCTGAAGCTAAACCGGCCGGAAAAAAAACGCTGAGATATGTGTTCTTCCTCCTGTGAAAAGTGCGAAGAATAAAAGGAATTTGCTCCAAAATCCCTTTTCGTCGAACCTAACAGAAACTGGATTTCACCTGCTTGGTTTTCCCACAGAGAATGAAAAGAAAAATTATATATCTCAAAATCGGTATCCTGCCTGTCACCTTTGGAGCTTTTGTGTTCAAAAGATAATCTGTTTTTAATGCTTTTGAGAGAAAAATTTACTGATAGAAGCTGCTCGAATAAAGCGTGCTCTCCGAATGAACTCGCAAAAACCGCGCCTTTTGTTTTCGGAGCAGCCAGTTTAATATTAATAAGCCGGGAATTTTTATATACCTCCACCTCCTTTAAATCCGCCCTGGTCAGAGGAACCTCCATGGTGAAATGACCGGTTTGAGGGTCACTTATACTTATGCCCTCGATGGCCAGACGTGTATCTTCAAAATTTGCCCCACGCAGGAAAACATCCTGCTGGACCCCTCCGGGAGCCCGCTGGCGTATATCCACTCCGGAAGAATAATCTGCTATTTTTTCCAGGGAAAAAAGCGGGAGTTTCTTTATATCTTCCGCAAGCAATATATCTGCATCCAGGGGATATCTGCCGAGAGTAAATTTGCTTATAGTTATGGGTTCAAGCTCAACCACTCCGGAAAAACAGGGATAAGCAAAAAAGATACTGAACAATAAAGAAAAAAACAACCTCATGAATGTGATTAACCCGAAAATTCTAATGATTGCTAATCAATCTATGCGGTATTTGTAGATGGATATACCCTTAAATTTCTTCTGCTTAATACGTCTGAATCTCTGCGAGAACCATCTTTCGATGTTCCCTTCATGTTCAGGCAGCTCCTCCTGATACTCATAAGGAAAGAAGAAAGATGAGAGGACTAACCATATATTTTCATAGTTGCTAAAATTAATCTGGTCTATAACAGTGTCCTGGTCAATCAACTTCCTTTCATCGGACAATTGATTCTCCGTGTTTTGACAATAAAATATACCTTCTTTGCGAGTGTCCACAGGCCAGATTTTCTTTTCAATGAACTGAGGTGAATCGTTTATAAACTCCAGATAAATACGCCCCGGATCACATTTACCGAATACTTTGAAATAATACATAAAAGGGTAGATGGTATTATCACAGGTATGAATAATAATATCGCCCCCTTTAAAATCTTCGGCGACATATTCAGCTGCCGCCCGTATATCTTTTTTGGACTGAACCCCTAAACGCTCCACCCCTTTTGCGGGTAAACGGCCTTGGTAATAATTAAATAAGCCTGTACCCGCAGAGAAAATTATAACCGCTAAAAAAATATAAAATACACCCTTACTTTTTCTGCGAACAGAAACTAAACCGTAAGCCAGGACTATATTAAAGTACGGCATAACCGGCAAAAAATGCCTATCGATATATATAACTTTCCATTGAGAAACCAGAAAAACAAATAAAGGAAAAATCAGGTGCAAAAGGATAAAAGAAGATCTTAGTTTATCCTCTTTTTTTATAAGTCTGTAAAACCCGTAAAAGAAGGGTATCATAAAGGCCGGGCTGAAAAAAATAAACAGGCTGCTTTGTATATTGTAGCCTGCGCTTAAATTCTTGAACGTATAGAAAATATTTACAATATTTACGGAGGGAACGTAGGAAAGAACTCTTCCAAAATCATAACCTGAACCGTGAAAAACCACAAAATAACATACATTGATTATTTGAATAAAAAAGGGGGCCAGACAAACCAAAAGAAGTAAAATCACCATAACCCGGCTAAAAGATATTTGTCTGCGTATTTTTTCAAAGTTAACCATAACGAACAGGAATTGAGAAAAAATTATAAAAGCGGTTATGTAGTGAGTGTAGGTAGCCAGACAGCAAAAGAAGGCGTAGGCAATCCAGTATTTTATCTTCCCCTTGGAGACAGCCTGAAACAGAAAAACAGAACTGGCAAAAGTCAATAGAGTAAGAAGCGTATACGTCCGGGCTTCCTGGGAATAATATATATCAAGAGGCGAAATGGCAAAAATAAATAGACCCAACAAGGCTATTTTTTTATTGAAATATTTTTTTGTAAAAGCGAAAAAGACAAAAAGATTTAAAATTGAAAAAAGGACGGAAGGTAACCTCAAAAACCATTCAAGCTTGCTTACCTCCCAGAAAACAAAAGAAAAAACATATCCGTAGGTT
>WJKZ01000222.1 GCA_014728785.1 Candidatus Omnitrophota bacterium | reverse complement strand
TTTTGAACAATTACGGAGACAGATCGATTTCCTCGGCTTCTATCCTTAATAAAGCAGAGGATAAAGAGATAAGAGGGTTTTTAGCCGAAATAATTATGGATGAAGGTATACCGCTGGAGAAGGAATTTTTTAAAGACAGCCTGCTTAAAATGGTAAAAAAACACAGGAAGAATCTAAAAGAACAAATTACAAGAAAGATAAAAGAAGCAGAGAACCGGGGAGATAAGGATAAATTGAGAGATTTGATTAATGAATATAGAAAAATAAGCAGTGAGGTAGGTAATGGTTAAGAAAAAAATCCTGGAAAGAAGCATCGAACAGTTAATTGATTTAGGAAAGAAAAAAGGGTACTTAACTTATGATGAGATAAACCATTTTCTTTCCGAGGAGATTATTACAGCCCAGGATATGGACGCCATATTCGAGAAATTGGACAGAAAAGACGTCAGCATACTTGAAACCAAAGAGGTAGAAGTTTGGGAAAAGGAGCGAAAGAAAGACATAACCACAAGTACTCAGCCAATCGATGATCCAGTTAAGATGTACCTGAAACAAATGGGACAAATTCCTCTTCTTTCGCGCGAGGAAGAAATAAGATTGGCCAAAAAGATAGAAGATACCGAAGAGAGTTTAAGAGACGAAGTATTTTCTACCGGGATTTCCCGTGATATATTTTTGGGAATATCCCGAAAACTTATAAATGAGGAGTTGAACCCCGATGATTTTGTAAAGGGAGAGATAAAGAGCAAAGAAAAAGAGATAAAGAGAATAAGAAAGCTCTATAACAAACTGGTACGGATAAGAAAAGTCGACTATCAGAAAGAAGTGCTGAAGAGGTTCAATTTCACCATAGGGATAATAGAGGAGATAATTTTAGAAATTAAACATTTAGCCAGAGAATCCGAAAGGCTGCGGAGAAAAGTAGAAAAAATAAAAGGTAAAGGTAAAAGGAAAACGAATGAACGCAGAAAACTGAACAGGGAAAGAAATAAAATAATCAGGAAGCTCGGATTCCCCACATCGGATCTTAAGAGTAAAATGCGGGCCATCCATGAAAAAAGCAGGCTTTATAACGAAGCTAAAAAAACATTGGTGGAAGCTAATTTAAGGCTGGTAGTAAGTATAGCAAAAAAATATGTCAACCGAGGACTTTCTTTTCTGGATCTTATCCAGGAAGGTAATATCGGTTTGATTAAGGCGGTTGAGAAATTTGAATACAAAAGAGGGTACAAATTTTCGACCTATGCTACCTGGTGGATACGCCAGGCTATAACCAGAGCCATAGCAGACCAGGCCAGGACAATCAGGATACCGGTCCATATGACCGAAACTATAAATAAAATAATAAGGATTTCCCGCCTCTTTATCCAGGAGAAAGGCAGGGAGCCTACCCCTGAGGAATTGAGTAAAGAGCTGAAACTTCCTGTTTCCAAAATAAAAGATATTATAAAAGTCTCTCAGCAGCCGATTTCCATTCATACACCCATAGGCGATGACGGTGATACCTCTTTCGGAGATTTTCTTGAAGACAAAAAGGCCGTTTCGCCCGCCAATGCTACGGTGTTTTCTATGCTTAAAGAAGAGCTTGAACAGGCAATGGACAGTCTGACTTCTAGGGAGAGGAATATACTGACTCTGCGGTTTGGCTTGGAAGACGGGAGCCCGAAAACCCTTGAGGAAGTGGGCAGTGTTTTTAAAGTTACCAGAGAAAGAATAAGGCAGATAGAGGCTAAGGCTCTAAAAAAACTAAGGCATCCCAGCCGGTCGCGCAGATTGCAAACTTTTTTGGAGCTGACTCTTTTCAGGGGAAAGTTTAAAGCCTCCTGAAAATAAACAGGATTACAGGTAATATGAGTAAGAAAAAAATAGTAGAATATGTTTCTGAATTGGCCAGAATAAGGATTGATCCCCAAGAGAAAGAATGTCTGGGCAATCAGCTCTCCCGTATAATAGACTACATAGACAAACTCAAAGAGTTGGATGCAGAAGATGTCATACCTATGAGAGGGTTGCATATCGAAAGGAATGTTTTCCGGGAAGATAAAGCCGGGTCTTTTGAGTCGAAAAAGAGCATTCTCGACAATGCACCTCTGCGGGAAGGAGATTATTTCAAAATACCTAAAGTTATTGAATAAAGCCGAATTTTCATCATGAATAAGTTAGAATTATCCCGGGCACTTGATATAGCCGAAAAGATAAGAAAAAAAGAGATAGATGAAGGTGAAGTTTATGATTCTTATGTAAAAAAAATCGAAAAGGTCAACCCTTCATTAAATATCTTTGTTGATGTATATCCCGGTAAAGAACGCCTGCAAGGAGATTCTCCCTTGCGGGGCGTACCAATAGCAGTTAAGGACAATATCTGCGTAGAAGGTAAAAAGATTACCTGCGCCTCCCGGATATTAAAATCGCATATAGCGGTTTATGATGCGACTGTAATAAAAAGGATAAAAGATAACGGGCTTGCTGTAATCGGGACAACAAATATGGATGAGTTTGCTTTCGGTTCCTCAACCGAAAATTCCTGTTACGGGCCGGCTAAAAACCCCTGGAATAAAGATTATGTGGTGGGAGGTTCAAGCGGTGGTTCAGCAGCGGCTGTAGCCGCGAGGCTTGTGCCTATGGCTTTGGGTTCCGATACAGGTGGTTCGATACGCCAACCGGCCTCGCTTTGCGGAGTGGTAGGCTTTAAGCCCACTTACGGGAGAGTTTCCCGCTATGGGTTGGTTGCTTTTGGTTCCAGCCTGGACCAGATAGGCCCCATTACCACTAATTTCTGTGATTGTGCTTATCTTCTTAACATAATATGCGGGTTTGACGAACGGGATTCAACTTCGGTAAAAATAGGTGCTCCCGATTTTACCCGCAGCCTGGACGATAATATAAGAGATATAAAGATAGGCATACCCAAAGAATATTTCGGTGAGGGCCTGGACGGTGAAGTGGATTCCGCCATAAAAAAGACTATCGATTTTTACAAAGAGAAAGGTGCTGAGGTTAAAGAAATTAGCCTTCCTCATACCGAATACGCTGTAGCTACTTATTACATAATAGCCTCTTCGGAAGCAAGTTCAAATTTGCAGAGGTTCGATGGTGTGCGGTATGGTTTACGAACAGGCTCCGCAAAGGATTTAAAAAGTCTTTACCTGGATTCCCGAAAAGAAGGATTAGGAGGTGAAGCAAAAAGGAGAATATTTTTAGGGACCCATAGCCTTTCCAGCGGTTATTACGATGCTTATTACCTTAAAGCCTTAAAAAGCCGAAGGTTGATAAAAAATGATTTTGACCGGGCTTTTGAAAAAGTAGATGCTATATTGACACCCACTTCTCCTACTCCGGCTTTTAAAATAGGAGAAAAGACAGACGACCCTCTACTTATGTATTTATCCGATATTTATACTATTTCTGTGAATTTAGCAGGTTTGCCGGCGGTTTCTTTCCCCTGCGCTTTTACTAAAGGGAATTTACCAATCGGCGCCCAATTAATCGGAAGAGAATTCCAGGAGGATACTTTAATAAAGTTAGGTTATGCCTTTCAGGAATCCACTGATTATCATAAGAGGATACCCGAATTAGACTTATGAATAATTTCGATACAGTAATAGGGCTGGAAGTTCATACTCAGTTGAAGACCGATTCCAAAATATTTTGCTCCTGTTCCACTCAATTTGAGAGTCCCCCAAATACTAATATATGTCCTGTTTGCTGTGGTTACCCGGGAGTGTTGCCGGTATTCAACAGGAAAGTTTTAAGTTTGGCGATAAGAGTTTCCTTGGCACTGAATTGTAAAATCAACAGAAGTATTTATTTCGAGAGAAAAAATTATTTCTATCCGGACTTACCCAAGAACTACCAGATTTCTCAATATAAACTGCCTCTGGGAGAAGACGGTTATATCGAGCTGCCCAGCGGAAAAAAGGTTGGAATAGAGAGAGTTCATATGGAGGAAGATGCCGGGAAATTGGTACACAGAGGAGACTGTTCTCTGGTGGATTTTAATCGTACGGGTTTGCCTCTTCTGGAGATAGTTTCCCGTCCCGATATAGAAAGTCCTCAACAGGCATATGAATATTTGAAATACCTTAAGCTTATTCTCCAATACATAGATGCTTCAGATTGCGATATGGAAAAAGGTTCTTTAAGGTGTGATGCCAACATTTCATTAAAACCGGCAGGAGCAGGTGAATTGGGTACCAAGGTAGAGCTAAAAAACATGAATAGTTTTAAAGGGGTCAGGACCGCCCTGGAATTCGAAGTCAGGAGACAGAGGAAATGCATTGAGAGGGGTGATAAAATATTCCAGGAGACAAGATTATGGGATGTTGACAAGCTAAAAACATCTATCATGAGAAGCAAAGAGGAAGCACATGATTACCGTTATTTTCCTGAACCAGACCTTTTGGATTTCAGAGTAAGCGACGATATTATAGAAGATGAGAAGGATTCTCTGGTAGAATTACCCCAAAAGAAAAAGAAGAGATTTGTAGAAAAACACGGTTTTTCTGAAAAGGAAGCCGACATATTTGTAACAAATCCCTGGCTGGCAGATTTTTTTGAACAAACATTATGTTTTCATGGCAAATGCAAAGACGTTGCGAACTGGCTACTGGGACCGTTCCTTGAGCAGGTGAATAATCTTGAAGATAAGTTTAACTCGGTTAAGATATCGCCGGAGAATTTTTCCAAAATAATACGTTATTTTGTGGAAAGAAAGATAAACAATATAGGGGCTAAGAAAATACTCGCTTTAAGTATTGTAACTAACGAAGATGTCGATAAAATAATAGAAAGGGAAAAGCTGGCCCAGATTTCCGGGACCACGGAACTCGAGAAGTTCGCCGAAGAGGTAATGGAAGAAAACCCTAAACCCGTTAAACAGTATCGGGAAGGAAAAGTTCAGGCAGTTATGTTTCTGGTAGGCCAGATTATGCGCAAGACTAAAGGAAAAGCCAATCCCGGCTTAGCAAAAGAAATATTAGAGAGGAGGCTAAAACAATGAAAAAACGCCATATATCTTTATCGTTAGTTTTATTATTATTTATTTTTGCTATCACCCTCGGCTATTCCTGGGGGAGGAATGAGAACCGGGAAGATATGTACCGGGAACTGGAGATTTTTACAGAAGGACTTGCTACCGTAGAAACCAAATACGTGGAAGATAAAACCGCTGAAGATTTAATATACGGAGCTATGAGTGGTATGCTGTCTTCCCTTGATTCTTACAGTCAGTTTTTAAACCCGGATGATTATAAAAATCTTTTAGTAGAAACCGAAGGCAAATTCGGAGGTTTAGGGATAGAAATAACTGTCAGAAACGGGGTTCTTACCATAATTTCTCCTATCGAAGATACTCCGGCCTGGGAGGCCGGGATAAAACCGGGAGATATAATAATAAAAATAGACGGTGAATTTACCAAAGGTGTTACTTTAAACGAAGCAGTTAAGAGATTAAGGGGTGAGCCGGGCACCGAGGTAACCTTAACTGTTTTGAGGGAAAAAAGTAAAACAATGGAAGAGATTACTATCGTCAGAGGTGTAATAAAGATAAAAGATATTAAACAGGTCTCCGTTTTAGAGGAAAATGTCGGGTATATTAAAATAACGGAGTTCCGGGAAACCACTGCCCAGGATCTGGATAAAGCCCTCCGTGATTTAAAAGACAAGGGTATGGAGGCTTTGATTATAGACGTAAGAAATAATCC
>WJKZ01000019.1 GCA_014728785.1 Candidatus Omnitrophota bacterium | reverse complement strand
GCCGTGGACAGAGGAAAAGCTGTTGAGACTTCAATGGGTTTTACACCTCTGGAAGGTTTGATAATGGGGACCCGCTGCGGGGACATAGATACGGCAGCAGTGTTTTATATCATGAAGAAGGAAAAATTATCTATCAATAAGACAGATAAGATACTGAATAAGCAAAGCGGTCTCCTGGGGATATCGGAGGTAAGCAATGATTTGCGTTTGATAAAGAAAGAAGCGGAGAAAGGTAACAAAAAAGCGGAGCTTTCTCTGGATATGTTCATTCATCGTATAAAGAAATACATCGGGGCCTATCTTTTAATTTTAGGCGGGGCAAATGCAGTCTGCTTTACCGGAGGGATAGGTGAAAATAATCCCGGGATTATTAATATATTCAGAAAAGATATACGCCGTCTTCTTGGGGGCAAGACAAAGGTTATGGTTATACCCACAGATGAGGAGTTTATGATCGCCTCTCTTACTCATGGATTAGTGAGTTCGCCGAGACCGAGAAGAAAGAGCTAAGGAGATACATTATGATGAGGATAATGTTAAAATCAAAAATAAGCTATGCCGTTATCACCGATTTACAGCTTTATTACAAAGGGAGTATAACCATTGATGAAGAAATTATGGAAGGGGCCGATTTAAAGGAAGGCGAAAGAGTAGACGTTCTGAATTTAAATACGGGCGGAAGGCTTCAGACCTATGTAATAAAGGGTGAAAGAGGCAGCGGCTTAATGTGTCTTAACGGGCCCGCTGCGCGCTGCGGGTATAAAGGCGATAAGATAATTATAATTTCTTATGCACTTTATGCAGAAGATGAGTTAAAAAATTTTAAGAGCAGATATATTGAACTTGATGAAAAAAACAAAATTAAGAATACATACCTGGCCTGAAAAGATACTCCGCTGCCGCTGCAGGGAAGTAAAAGAAGTTAATGAGGAAATTAGGTCTTTATTGGATGAGATGCACTCACTTATGCTTATTAAAGGCGGAGTGGGGCTTGCTGCCAATCAGGCTGGTATAGGTTTGCGCCTGATTGTGATAGAGACAGAGGACAGGCTTTTCAAGCTGGTTAATCCCAGGATAGTGAAGCGTACAGGAAAAATTTACTTCAAAGAGGGGTGCTTGAGCTTTCCGGGGCTTGAGTTGAATATCAAGCGTTCTCATAAAGCCTGGGTTATAGCCCTTGATGAGAAAGGAGAGAAACTGGAACTGGAGACAGAGGGAATTCTGGCTGTTGTTTTTCAGCATGAGATAGACCATATAAATGGTACCGGTTTTATAGAAAGAGCATCCCTTAGAGAAAAAATAAAAGCTTATCCCCAGCTGAGAAAAATAATAAGGAGGACCAAGCGTGAGTTGCGAAAACAAAGAAAAAAATCTTAGATTTTGTAAGTGTACTTATCCGGGGTGTTCGAGAAAGGGTATATGTTGTGAGTGCATACAATATCATCTTTCTCTCGATGAACTGCCCGGCTGTCTTTTTCCGCCAGAAGCCGAAAAGACCTACAACCGTTCCAGAGATTATTATATTTCGCTTTTTAAAGATAAGTAACCGGCTATGGAAAAGTACAAAGATTTAATTATAGTAGGAGCGGGGATAGCCGGCGTTACGGCGGCTATTTATGCCCGAAGGGCAGGCTTGGACTTTTTCCTTTTCGAGCCTGCTACTATCGGGGGCCAGCTCCTTTACATGGAAAAAATCGACAATTATTCCGGAATCCCCACAGGAAGTTCAGGCTCAGATTTTGCCTCAGGTCTTAAAGATAATCTTAAGAGTTTAAATATTGAAGTTACCTCTCAGCGGGTAGAAAGAATCGAGGAAGACAGCGGTAAATTTCAGGTAAATACCGACAGTTCTCTTTATGAATCGAAGGGGGTAATCATTGCTACAGGCGCCTCTTTTAAAAAATTAGGCATAAAGGGGGAAGAGGGGTATACAGGTAAAGGGGTTTCCTATTGTGCTCTCTGTGACGGTTTTTTCTTTAAAGGTAAAGAAGTGGCTGTGGTAGGAGGCGGTAACACTGCGGTCGAAGAAGCTCTTTACTTAGCCGAGATTGCCAAGAAAGTTACTCTTATCCATCGCAGAGACAGGCTCCGGTCGCTGGATTACCTGCAAAAAGAGCTTTTTTCAAAGAACAACGTAGAGGTTATGTTTAATTCGGAAGTTAAAGAGATAAGGGGAGAAAATTTTCTTAAAGAAATAATAATTGAAAACAACAAGGATAAAAACACATCGTCCCTTACTCCTCAGGGTTTATTCATTGCTATTGGAGTAAGGCCTAATTCCGTTGTGGCCCGGGATTTTCTCTCGCTGGATGAGAAAGAGTTTCTGATAACCGATGAGTATATGAATACTTCCCGCAAAGGAGTGTGGGCAGCGGGCGATTGCCGGAAACGCCCTTTGCGTCAATTAATAACAGCCGCTTCAGAGGGAGCCATAGCTTCTGTCTCAGCCTACAAGCATATTCGGGGCGGTTATATAAGTTCTTGATAACCAGGTGAGTAAAAAATACTTTTTCGTTTTCAGGCTTCTGGTAAGCTGTGCTTTGCTTTTTGCACTTTTCCATCTTGTTCCCTATACTAAAATCCTTGATATCTACCAGAATTCTATAAAGTTCTATTTGGTCTTATCTTTTTTCGTTTTTTTGTTTGCCCATGTTATTTCGATATATAGATGGAAAATAATACTTTTGCATTTCGGAAAGAAAGTTTCTTTTTTTGATCTGGGAGGATCTTTTCTTTCAGGTACCTTTTTCAATCTATTTTTTCCTTCCTGTATTGCCGGGGATGTGTTCAGGGGAGTGAGCATTTCAGTAAGGGACGGAGAGAGCAGCAAAGTTATCTCCTCGGTTCTTATGGATAGATTTTGCGGAGCGGTGGGCATGGCTATGTTTGCTGTTTTGGCTTTTCTGGCCGGAGGAAATATTTTAATGAGAGAAGAGGTTATTATTCCTCTGGTAATTTTCTGTGCGGCCGTAATAATAGGAGCTCTCATTGTTTTCAGCAAGACTTTTCTTTCCTGGATTTTAATATTAGCCGGAAAGAACAACTTCATCCGTAAAAAGCTGGTTACGTTTCACGATGAGCTTTCGCTTTTCAGAAGGAGGCCGGCTACTCTTGCCAAAGGAGTGTTCCTTTCGTTTTTTATTCAGATTTGTGCCGTTATAAGTTTTTATTTAGCAGCTCTGGCTTTCGGTTACCGGGTTAATTTGTTTTATTTTTTGATTCTTGTGCCTATAATCATAGCAATAT
>WJKZ01000221.1 GCA_014728785.1 Candidatus Omnitrophota bacterium | reverse complement strand
TAGTCGGAGCCGGCCTGGGAGGATTTATCCTTGCATACCTTACTAAGAATTTACCCGCAGATTCTCCGAAATATGCTTTTGGGCTGGGGGCTGCCAGCTGGATCTCGCTAACAGCAGCCGCTTTTGCCTGTAGTCTGGAGTTAGCTGCCTCGGGGACGATTTCTTTTTTTAAAGTTGCCGGTGCTATGCTGGGAACTCATGCTTTAATCGGAATAGGTGAAAGTTTGATTACCGTAGGGTTATACTTTGGACTGGCACTTAAGCCGGTTAAAGCTTCAGCTAAGAGTTCGGCAGCCGTTCCTTTGTTAGCAGCCGGAATAATAGCACTCTTATTAAGTCCTTTTGCCAGCGGGTTGCCCGACGGTTTAGAGTGGGTAGCTCAAAAATATCAGTTTCTTCATGAGTCTGCACCGGCATTTGTGAGCCTTGTGCCTGGTTACGCTATGCCTGCGGTTAACAATGAAATACTGGCTACCGGTCTGGCTGGTTTGCTGGGGGTAGCGATTGTTTTTTCCGCTGCTACCTTGCTTGCGAAGCTGTTGAATAGGTGCCGGCAGGTTGTTTAAAATTTGCTTATTATATTTTTCAGGGGGTGTTTCTTCTGAACCGGGAAGTAACACCCCTTTTTTTGATAAAACCGGCCAAGTAAACTCCATAAAATATTTGACAAACCTAATTTTATATGTTAGGATTTTCTATTCATAGATTGTGATTTTATTCACAAATCAGTTCTAATCCATAAGGCCCATAATATCATATTTTATGTATTATCTTAGCCGGGAAGATTTTATAAGTTTATTAAGGAGTTTAGAGAAAAGCTATAATGTCTATGCTCCGGTAAAAAAGAACAATCAACGCTTCTATAAAAAATTTGCCGGCGATTATAGCGATATACTGGTGGGAGAAGTCCGGCCTTTCGAGCCGCTTAAAGCTTTTTTTAGCCCGGGGCGTGAAAGTGTAGCTGAAGGTTTTAAACCGGATGTACGTCTTGGCGAGGATAAACCTTCCTGTGTGGTAGGAGTAAAAGCCTGCGACCTCAAAGGGTTTAAAGTCCAGGACTATGTGTTTTTAAATCATGATTACGAAGATCCTTTCTACTCCGGCAGGCGCAAAGCGAATCTTATCATTTCTTCCGACTGTACCTGTGCGATTGATACCTGCTTTTGCCTTGCTTTAGGGGTTAAGCCTTATCCTCAGGAAGATTTTGATATCAATCTTTCTCCTGTTGAAGGAGGCTTTGTGGTCGAGCTCGGCTCAAGTAAGGGGAGAGAGGTATTTAATCAACATTCTCATCTTTTCCGTAAAGCGGATGAAGACTCTATATGTGTCAGGGAGGAACAGAGAAAAAGAATCATAAAAGAGGTTGATGAGAACATAAAAGATAATAATATTCCACTTCAGGATGAATTGGAGGGAGTGGTTGAAGAAGAGGGTGAAACGGACATCTGGGAAGATGAAGTAAAAACCTGTGTTGAGTGCGGAGCCTGCAATACTATTTGTCCTACCTGCCACTGTTTTTTATTATATGATGAGAAAGATGAGGATAAAATGCAGCGTTTGCGTATCTGGGATTCCTGTCTTGTAAAGGATTTCGCCCGGGTTGCCGGGGGCGCAAACCCCAGGCCTAAACTCTGGATGAGGCTGAGAAACAGGTTCGTGAAAAAATTTAATTTTTTTCCCAGAGTAGCAGATATTTATGCCTGTACCGGTTGTGGTCGCTGTATCCTGGCCTGTCCGGCAAAAATTGACATAAGAGAAGTATTGAGACGGCTGGTTGATAAAAAGAGGATAAAGGAATGAAGAATCCTTACAGACCTATAAGAGCAGAAGTTAAAGAGGCTGTTACCGAGACGCCTACTATAAAAACTATAAGATTCAGGCCCGATGAAGAGATAGGTTTTAAAACCGGCCAGTTTATAGAGCTTACCATTCCCGGTGTGGGCGAAGCCCCTTTTACCCCTTCTTCCCGTCCCTCTGTAAGAGAGGAGATGGAGGTTACTGTTATGAGGGTAGGTAAAGTTACCGAAGAAATACATAAATTACAAAAAGGAGATATTATAGGAGTAAGAGGGCCTTTGGGTAAAGGCTACCCTATAGAGAGTTTCAAAGATAAAGAAATATTGGTTGTGGGTGGAGGTTGCGGATTTGCACCCTTAAGGAGCCTTATGTATGAATTTTTCGATAAGAGCGGCCAATTCAGGAAGCTGTTCTTTAGGGGGGGGTGTAAAACACCCGGGGAATTATTATACAGAGAAGAAATAGAAGGATGGGCGAAAAGGGATGATCTGGATTTAGACCTTACGGTAGATAAGGCCGATTCCCAGTGGAAAGGGAACATAGGTGTGGTTACCAATATTCTTGACAGCGTAGATATGAATTATGCAGATGGTATTGCGGTTGTGTGCGGCCCCCCTATAGCTATGAAATTTGCCACTAAAAAACTCCTGGAAATGGGGTTTAAGGATGAAAATATATATCTTTCAATGGAGAAAAATATGTCCTGTGGAATCGGAAAATGCGGACATTGCCGTATTGGTACTTATTACGCCTGTCAGGACGGGCCGGTCTTTACCTATGCACAGATAAAGGATTTTCCCGGAATATGGGATTAAAAGTATAAATTAGAAAATATGGAGAGAGAAAACAGATTAATAAACAGTGCCGAGCAGGTTCATCAGGGAAAGTTGAATACTGAACCCCGCAAAGCTTCCGATAAGCGTTTGTGTATCGACCTGGATAAATGCTCTTCCGGCGAATGTAAGGAATGCGTAATTCAGTGCAGTTATCTCTTCCGGCGTCAGGTCCCTGACAATAACGGGATTATATCCGTCGCAGAGCTTGCTACCTACGCTCTTGTTTGCCGCAGGTGCGAGGAACCGCATTGTGTAAACGCCTGTCCGGTTGAGGCACTCGAGCAGCAGAAAGATAAGGACAAGATGCTGATAAGACATAATATGCGCTGTATCAGTTGTAAGTCCTGTTCTCATGCCTGTCCTTACGGGACGATTTATCCGGAAAACGTACCTCTTCTGATTCATTGTTGCGATTTCTGTCTTGACAGAAGAGATAAAGAGGGTGAACCTTTATGTATAAAAACCTGTCCTTACGGGGCGTTGAGTCTGAAAAAAGGGGATTGCGGTCTCGACGAAAATACTTTTTTAGTGGGAGATAATTTAATAGTTCATTCAACGCACTGGCAGAGAGAAAGAGCTTAATTATGGGCTATATATTTTATTTTTTGGTTCATGGTTTTTTCCTTACGGCTGTTATCGGGCTTATGGCCAGCTGGCTGGATAGAAAAGTTACAGCCAGAGTTCAGTATAGAGT
>WJKZ01000220.1 GCA_014728785.1 Candidatus Omnitrophota bacterium | reverse complement strand
GATGTATAGGAATAAAAACCGGTATCGAAAGCGGGAGCAAAAGAATATTGGAAGAAATAGGAAAGCCCGTAAATATTGAAAAAATAAAAGACCTCCTTAATTTAACCTCTAAGAAAGTAATAAAAGTTCACGGGACTTTCTGCATAGGGTTGAAAGACGAAACCTTTTTAGATATAGAAAAAACCCGCCGTCTCATAAAAGAGCTCCCGCTTTCTTCTCTACAGGTCAGTATAGCTACACCTTTTCCCGGCACAGAATTCTTCGATTGGTATATAAAAAAGGAGAAATCAGCCGACCATCAGCCGGAAGGCATGGATGCCCGGTTGTCTCTCCGGAGTTTCCATCCTGAAGTGCAAAATAAAAATTTAAAGAGGGTGCGAAGAAAAATTTTTCTTAAATGGCTGCTGACACGTTTTATATCACCTCTTTGGGTATTCAGGAATATAAGAATTTTGCTCAGGACTCTTAGGGGTCTGGGATTGGTTTTTTTTATCCGGAATTTTATATCGGCTCTTATAGATACAAGAAAAAATATATGATTGCTTTTTATGACCTTGCCGGAGAAAGAATATGGAATCAATTAAAGATGCGAAATTTAAAACAGCCATAGTATCTACTCACGACTGTGTTAATCCTTCCTGGGGGGGAGGGGGTTTGAGAACCCGAAAGATATCTCTTGAGCTGGTTCAAAGAGGTATAAATGTTTATCTTGTCGCTCCTCTGGAAGAGAAGGTTTTGGCAGACAAAATAACTAATTTGCATATCTCCCCTCCTTCCAAAAAATACTCCTCTCTTTTAAGTACTTTAAGATTTAATCTGCAGATGTTCATTAAATTATCCGGTCTTATGAAAAGGACAGATTTGGTTGTTATCCATAACTGCATTGCAGCCCTAAGCATCCCTTTGCTTAAAAAGTTTTTCCCGGTCCGATTTGTTCTTGATATTACCGATATACATACGAAATATATTTATATGGAAAATAAGGTTTTATTTAACAGGATTGCAGCTCCTTTTTTAGAGAAAGTAGAGTACAGCATTATAAAAACCGCCGACCTGGTAATAGCTGTATCTTCGGCGATGAAAGAGTTGCTCATAAGCAAAGGGGTTAAAGAGGAGATAATAAAAGTCATACCCGACGGGGTTGAGTTAAAGAAAATACCTTCATGTAAAGAGGAAGGTGCCGAAATGAGAGTATTGCATTTGGGAGCAGTAGATATCCAGCATAACGTAGAGGTTGTATTAGAAGCGGTATCTTCTGTCTTAAGGATATTACCTGAGGTTGAATTTTTGTTTGTAGGTGGAGGAAGAGGGTTAGAATACGTCAGAAAAAAAAGCATTGAACTCGGAGTGGAAAGCAACTGTATATTCACGGGAAAATTACCTCAGGAGAAAGCAAGGGAATATCTGCAAAGTTCGCTGATTGGCATAATTCCCCGGCGTAGTTGTCCGGCTAATGATTTAGTTACTACCGTAAAGATTTTTGAATACTGGGCTTCAGGAACCGCTGTGATATCGTCTCCGCTTAAAGCTATCCAGGAAATAGCTCATGACAGGATTAATATTTTGTTTTTTGACGGGAGTTCGGAAGACTTAGCGGAAAAAATAATATTTTTATTGCAGAACCGTGATTTTAGACGAACTCTTATCGGGAATGGGGAAAGGGCAGCCGCTAATTTCGATTTGGATAAGTCCGCCAAGAATATAGTGGATTTTGCTTTAGATTAATGTTATTTTTATAGTAAAATAGTTATTAGTTTTATGAAAAGTAAAGTTCTGAAAGTAACAGGTCTGTTTCTACTGGTTTTCTATGTTTTTATTGTTTTTGAAGTAGATTTCCGCGGTGCAGATGAACCTATCTATTATGCATATACCCAAAGTCTGGTTGAAGACGGCGACCTGAACGTCGTTAATCAGGATTATCAAAAGTCTTATCAGGTTACGGTATCTCAAACATACAACTTACCCGATTTTCATAATCATGGAGGTATTATCGTATGGTGGCCGTTCTATTTGTACGGCAAAGTTGTTTTTGAAACTGCCCGGAAGCTGGATATATCCCAGATTTCTCAGTACAGCCTGGAGGAGGTAACTTCCTGTTCCATGGCTTTCAGTACGGTCTTCTTTACCTTAATCCTCTGGATATTGGTTTATCGCTTTTGTAGTATATTTTTTCCGTGGCGTATCTGTCTTTTTTCTATAATAATTATGTTTTTCGGTACCCCCCTCTTTTATTACGCTCTCTTTGAAAACGGTAACGCCAATATTGTAGCTACTATTTTTTCATTTATTTCTATATGGTTCTGTCTCTTGGCTGTTGATTTTAGAAAAATACACTGGTTTCTTTACGGAGTATTTTTTTCTCTGATGGTTACGGTCAAATCCGAATTATGGGTACAACTATCCTTTGTATTACCTTTTTTCTTTTTTCTTATCATTACCAGACGTACTCCTCTGCGTAATATTATTTATTTCTTTAGCGGTATCATCCCCGTAACCCTGCTACGCCTCATAAATTGTTATATTAAATACGGCAATTTGCATACAGAAGAGCTTATGTATATACTTTCTGCTCTTCGCTACAAGACAACCTATATTTTTAATGGTTTGTTCAATCCGTTTCGCGGAATTTTTTATACTTCACCGCTAATGTATTTTGTTTTGGCTGGTTTTGTCGGAATTATTATTTTTTTAGTGAGAAGAAGAAAAGGAAAGGAAGATGAAAAATTAAATTGTTTACTATTTTTTCTGATGGGATTTTATGCTTTTCTCAAAGTTTACTGGATAAGCGGAATTTTCAGCCCGGGCGGCGATTCCTTGAGCATGAGAGTGGTTCTTTCGGAATGGCCGGTATTTGTTGTTTTACTGGCATATTTTTTCCAGAGAATTATGAAAAGAAGGGCCGTAAAATATACCGTATATGCCTTTTCTCTGGTATTTGTTTTTTGGAATCTGTTAATTATCTCCGAGTATTTATGTGGACTGGACTGGTATTATGTTGCCGGCTCGCCCCCTTTACCTTTAAGATTACAGCAGGTTCAATATGCCTTTGAGTTTATCTTTTCTTCAAAAAATCTTAATATCAAAATAGCTACCTGTCTTTTACTCCCCTTTTTAGGCCTGATAACTATGTATTATTTGTCCGGCAATCTGAGAAAAATCTGCAAAAAATTATTTTGGTACCAGGGAGAAAAAAACAACCATAAAGTTATTTTTTTATTTTCTTCTTTTACGGTTTATTCTGCCGTAGCCTACCTGCTAATCACGGGTTTGAATATTTACAATAACGCGAGAAATGTCAGGAACTTGAAAAAAGAGGGATTTTTTAAAGATGCAAATGTCATTAAAATCAGTGCCTGGGACTTAACCGAGATAGAAAAAGAGCATCATTTGCGTATGTTGTTCGAAATGAGAAGGTTTTACGCCTTAAAGGGTCAAATCGAAGCATCCGACTACATAAAACAAAGAAGAGAAGAAATTTTCGGAGACTCTGAATGTGTACACTCCTATTTCTCTGAACCCCTTCGTCCTTACGAACTACTTATTGAATGGTACCAGTCAAATAAAAAATATCACAAAGTTATTGATTCGTATAAGAAAATGATAGATTTTGACCCCCAGGATATCGATGCCTATATCGGGTTGGGAGATTTTTACGTTAAGATAGGAGAATATTCGCAGGCTATAAAAACTTTTAAAAAAGCCATTGAAGTCAAACCTTCTTCACCCAATGTGTGTATGCGTTTGGCCAACCTTTATGACCGGGTCCAAAAAGACAAGAAAGCCATAGAATACTATGAAAAGTATCTCCAGATAAGACCGGGTTCTTTCAATGCTTACAATAATCTGGGTAATATCTATCTTGAACTGGGTAATTATACCAAGGCTTTGGAATATTTTAAAAAAGCAGAAAAGTTTCAATATTACATGAATTCTATAGATTTCCTCAATAATATGGCTACAATTTATACCAAAGTGGGAGAGCATGACAAAGCTATAGATAATCTCAAAAGTATTTTGGAGATAGACCCCGCGTTTATGGAAGCCTACACTAATTTAGCCCATTTATATAATACGAAAGGGGATTATTCCAAAGCCATAGAATACTACAAGAAAGCTATAAAGATAAACCCCGGTTTTCTCGATGCTTATCTAAGCATAGGTGACATCTATGATAATATTGCAGAATATGAAAATGCTGAAAGTTACTACAAGAAAGCTATAAAGATAAACCCCGGTTTTCTCGATGCACATCTCAGGTTAGGCATAATTTACGAAAGGATGGGCCGTTACGAAAGCGCCGTTGAGAGTCTTAAGAAGGCAGAAGAGATAAATCCCGAATCCCTC
>WJKZ01000219.1 GCA_014728785.1 Candidatus Omnitrophota bacterium | reverse complement strand
TCATTTTTCTCATAACTCTTTAAAGATTTGCTTAAATCAAAGTAAAATTTCGGCAAATCGGAGCTCTCCATACCCTTAACGGCTCTCTCGCTCAGACTGACAAAAGCCAGCCCCGGAGGCAGCATAAAACCTTTCTGAGAACCGCTCACCACAACATCTACACCCCATTCATCGGTCAATAGTATATCCTGACCAAGACCGCTTATTGCGTCAACTATAGTCAGTATATTTTTCTTACGGGCTAACGCCGCAATCGACTTAATATCATAAACCGTCGCGGTCGAAGTTTCGCAAAGTGTAGTCAGCACTCCTTTTATCTCATGATCTTTTTCCAAGATGCTGCCTACCTCCTCGGGAGAAGGCGCAGTACCCCATTCTATATTCATTTCCACTACCCCAAGAGAGTACCTGGCGGCTATCTGAGCCCATCTTTCTCCGAATTTACCTCCGGATATAACCAGTACTCTATCCCCCCGCGAAAACATATTACTTACCGCTGCCTCCATTCCTCCTGTGCCCGAAGAAGCAAGCACCAGTACAGGGCTCTCAGTGCAAAATAATCCCTTAAGTCCTGAATGGACCTCTCCCAGCACACTCCTGAACTCATCTGTGCGATGGTGTATTACCTCTTTAGCTAAACTCTGACGGACAAAAGGCGGGACCGGCGAAGGGCCGGGGGTCATAAGTTTTATTTTCTTCATTTTCCTCTCCTTTAGTAATAATTTTGCTAAAACTCTTAAGATATGCTTTAGTTAGTACCCTTTCTGCCTACCAATCTCTTATTTTATTCTTTTTTACTCTCCTCCCGTCTTATCACTTCATCTACTATTCCGTATTCCTTTGCTTCGTCGGAACTCATAAAAAAATCTCTTTCGGTATCTTTAGCAATATTATCCAGAGATTGATTGGTATGATATGAAAGAATATTATTTACCTTCTCGCGCAAACGTAATATCTCTTTAGCATGGATGGAAATATCCTCGGCACTCCCCTGAAAACCTCCCCAGGGTTGATGTATCATTATACGGGAATTCGGCAATGAAAATCTTTTACCTTTTGCTCCTGCGCAAAGCAGTAAAGCACCCAGCGAAGCTGCCTGTCCTACACAATAAGTGGCAACATCACATTTCACAAACTGCATAGTGTCGTATATGGCCATACCGGAAGTGATTGCTCCTCCGGGAGTATTTATATAAAGATTTATTTCTTTGTTAACGTCTTCCATCTGGAGAAAAAGCATCTGGGCTATTACGACGTTAGCCACATTATCATCTACAGGAGTGCCGATAAATATAATCCTGTCTTTAAGCAGGCGCGAATAGATATCGTAAGCTCTCTCCACTCTGCCGGTTTGCTCGATAACCATAGGCACATACATCTGGTTCTTCATATAGTAACCTCCTTGTTAAAGTAATAATCTATCCGTATTTTGCCTGACTGAACAGAAAACCGAAAACTTTATCGGCTAAATTTTTTCCGTTTTTGATTTCCTCTTTTTTTGCTATAGCTTCCAGGATATAGTAGAGCTTAACATCTTCTTCTGCTATGGGTTTAAGCTTGTCGTCGACATCCTTTTTGTATTTCTCGATGTCTTTTTCGGGAACGCCCCGCATGCGAAGATTATACATTTCTCTGTTAAGCAGCTCTTTGCGGTGCTGCTCTACCTGCTCTGCCGGTAAATCTATCTTACAGGACTTCAAAAGATGTGTTTTAAGCTGGTTCTCTATATCCTGCCTTCGCTGGCGCGACTTTTCCATAAATAATTGAGCTTTCACCGCTTCTCTTAATTCCGAAACTTCAGGATAAGAAGCCCAGCGGGCTATCTCATTGTCATCGAGATCTCTGCCGGTGACTTTTTTTATACCTTCTTTAAGGTTGGTCAGGACTTTTTCTATCTCTGCTCCTTCTACTTTTACTTTTTTGTCCTTAATCTTTATCCCCTTGTAGACATTCTCGGACACCTCCACTTCGGGCCTTACCTCCAGATCAGCCGAAAAAGAAAAAGAATCTTCAAGAACTTCTACTCCATGAATCTTGGGAAGGCTGGCAGGCAGAATGTCTTCTGTATCTAACGCCTTCTGGTAAAATTGAGGTAATGATTTTTTTAAGAATTCTTCTTTTAAAATCTTAGGATGATGTTTTTCCAGCACATCCATGGGAGCAGTACCGGGCCTGAAACCGGGAACTTTAAGGTTTTTAGAACATTCACGGTAAACCTGCTCTTTTTCTTTTTGGAATTCCTCCCCTTCAACTTCAACTCTCATGCTCAGTTTAATCTTATTAAGCTTTTTTACATCAACTTTCATAATCCCTCCCTTAGTAGATATGTTACATACTGAAATCTCTGCCTAAATAAATCTCCCGGCTTTTCTTGTCGTTTATTAAATCGCCGGAGGTGCCGGAAATAAGAATCTTTCCTTCTGCTATTAAATACGCTCTATCGGTTATAGAAAGAGTCTCTCTCACGTTATGGTCAGTTACAAGAATACCTATACCTTTGTCTTTTAAGTCTTTTATTATCTGTTGAGCTTCTTTTACCACAATCGGGTCTATACCCGAAAAAGGTTCATCCAGTAATAAAAAAGAGGGGTTGGTAACAAGAGCACGGGTAATTTCAAGCCTGCGCATCTCGCCCCCGCTCAATGTATAGGCCTTGCTTTTGCGTAAATGAATTATGTCAAGCTCTCTAAGCAATTCCTCCAAACGTTTTTTTCGCTCTGCCCTGTTTAAAGATAAGGTCTCCAGGATAGCCATAATGTTTTCCTCAACGGTTAACTTCCTGAATACGGAAGGCTCCTGGGACAGATAACCGATTCCGAATTTAGCTCTCAGGTGTATAGGCAAATAAGTAATATCCTGGTTATCAAAAGAAATGCTGCCTTCATCCGGAGGAATAATACCTACAATCATATAAAAAGTAGTGGTTTTACCGGCTCCGTTGGGGCCGAGTAAACCTACAATTTCTCCTCTCCTCACCGAAAGAGATACGCCCTTAACAACACTGCGGCTGCCGTAAGACTTATTAAGGTTTGCAACTTCGAGTAATCTCATTTCTCTTCGGGAAAATAAAAAAGTTTCGGTTTACCTTCCAGAATAATTTTTTCTTCTTTACCCTGGTATATCGCTTTCTGGGAAAAAGTGACATTATCGTCTCTGACTATCTTCACATTTCCTTCCGCTACTATTTTTATTATTTCTTTTTTTTCGCTATCAAAATACAAAGTTGCCAAATCAGAAAACATTTTTCCCTGTTCATTAACCACCACTACATTCTCTCTAAAAACAGCTGTTCCCTGATTATAATCTATTTCCAGCGGGCCGCTACATGTAATGGTTATGGCTTCTTCCGTCTTCTTTCCCGGGAAAAAAGCCTGGACCTCGGACTTGTAGTCGACGTTCTTAAATTCAGTGTCCGCGGACATGCCTCTGGCTTTTATCTTCATATCATCTTTGGCCGTAACCACTCTTTCGACGGTACGGATTTCGTTATCATCTCTTTTCCAGTCAAGAGACGGTGTTGAAAGGTTTACCCCGTCTCTGTTTACTATATAAACATCACCTTCAAGGTGAATATCCATATTATCTTTGTTAAGACGGGCTTTTTTGGAAGTTATAGTAATCGTATCGTTACTGGAGTAGTACTGAGCCCTAACTTTTTCTACATCGATATAATTATCATAGACTACAGCTTCTTCACCTTTCATTTCCCACTTCTGTGAACCATCGGTATTGAAATTGGAAAGGTTAAAATCTTTAATCTTTTGCTGTCCAAAGGTATAGCAATCCCGAAATCCTGAAAACAAGATAACAATACATAAAAATACGGTTTTAAGTATCATCCTATTAAATTTATATGAGATAATAATTAAAGGTTAACCGAGATCTGTATTTTTTATGGTAAAAGTTATGAGAAAAAGCAGTTTCTCTATTATAAAGGATTTTTTACAAAATTATAGACTTTTTTTTCTAAATTTTTCGCTTTAAATATCAGATCTACTACTTCTCTGACCGCACCTTCTCCGCCCCTTTTGAGCGTAACATAATCGGCCTTTTTGCGTACGATGAGAGGAGCATCTCTAACCGCAACACCTATACCGACATTCTCCATTATACCGATATCGATTAAATCATCTCCTATAAAACATACTTTCCCGGCCTCAACCTTATATTTATCGGTTATATAATTCAGATGGTTTTCTTTAGGCAATATACCTCCTATTACCTCTCTGACCCCCATATCCTTTGCTCTTTTTTTGAGCATGGGTGAATTACGGGCAGAAAGAAATATTGTCGGTATATCCATCTTTGAAAGCAGATAAATACCCAGGCCGTCTTTTACATTAAAAATTTTTAATTCTCTGCCGGTGCTGTCATATATGATTTCCCCCTTGGTCAAAACACCGTCCACATCGAGAACCAGCAGTTTAACTTTTTTAAAGATTGTTTTCTTATTTTTCGGCATTGTTTTTCCTTTATCGCTTGGTAACCGCAGACTAAATAAGACCGGCGGAAATCAGGTCCTGGATATCGAGCATCCCTTTGGGGCGATTGAACTTGTCAATCACGGGAACCTCATCTATTTTTTTCTTCTCCAGGATATTGAGAGCCTCGGAAGCTAACGAATCTACTCTGACTGCTATGGGGTTTTTGGTCATCACGGTTTTAATCTTCTTACTCAATAAATGCGGGTGTTTCTCAAGATTTCTTCTTAAATCTCCGTCAGTAAATATGCCTGCCATTTCCCCTTTTTTGTCGACTACCACCGCTGCCCCGGCATGAGCGCTGGTAATCCTTAAAATAACCTCTTTCACCGGCAGGTTTTCCTCTACTATCGGGTTAAACTTACCTCTGCGCATAATATCGCCTACCTTTAGCAAAAGTTTCCTCCCCAGAGAACCGCGGGGATGAAAAAAGGCAAAATCTTTTTCCTTAAAACCTTTTATTTTCTGCAAAACCACAGATATCGCGTCACATATCGCAAGCATTGCGGTGGTAGAAGTTGTAGGAGCCAGGCCCAGAGCACAAGCTTCCCTGTCAACCTTAACGCAGACGACAGCGTCTGAATACTTTGCAAGGCTGGAATCTATATTGCTGGTAATAGCTATTATTTTGGCTCCTATCTTTTTTATGAAGGGTATAAGATTCTTTATTTCATCGGTTTCTCCGCTATATGATAAGACAACCGCCACATCGTCTACTTTAACACTACCCAGATCTCCATGCACCGCTTCTGCCGGATGCAGCCAAAACGAAGAAGTCCCCGTGGAAGAGAGGGTAGCCGAAAATTTCTGGCCGATTATTCCCGCTTTCCCCATACCTGTAATTACAACTCTGCCGCTTGAGGCAGCCATTAATTTTACAGCCTTGAGGAACCCGCCGTCTAACCGCTCTATCAGGTCGGAAATTCCCCTTTTTTCGACATCCAGGACATCTTTAGCCCAGCTCATAATTTTTTTCTTATCTAAATTACCCACTGCCGGTTTTCTCTTTTTTTTGCCCATAAAATATTTTTAACGTACGGCTTTATACACCCTTTCTATATCCGTTAATAGTTTTTTCAACTTATCAAGAGGATAAGAGGTATGTTTGTCTGACAATGATTTTTGGGGTCGTGGATGGACCTCCATAAAGAACCCGTTTACACCGGCAGCAACGGCTGCCAGGGCCAGGGGACGAACAAAGCTTCTGTCTCCTCCCGATATTCCGGCCTTGCCGGAAGGAAATTGAAGAGAATGAGTCACGTCAAAAATAACCGGATGGTTGAAGCCTTTCATTATGCCGAATGAACGGAAATCCACCACCAGATTATTGTAACCGAAAACCGTACCTCTCTCAGTAAGAAAAATACTCTTATTGCCGGTAGATTCCACCTTCTCCACCGCATATTTAATATCGTAGGGAGACATAAACTGAGCCTTTTTTATATTTACCGTTTTTTTTGTTTTTCCCGCCGCTACCAGTAAATCTGTCTGACGGGAAAGAAAAGCCGGTATCTGAATGACATCCAGAAAATCCTTAGCATAGTCAGCCTGTTCTGGTAAATGTATATCGCTTAAAATCGCTACTCCGGTTTTTTTCTTTACCGCCTCAAGGATTTTTAAACCTTTTTTAAGCCCCGGGCCGCGAAACGATTTTAAAGAAGTGCGGTTTGCCTTATCAAAGCTCGCCTTAAAAATAAAATCAAACGGATAATCCGCCAAAAGCTCTTTAAGGTATAAAGCGGTATCTAAAACCAACCTGCGGTTTTCGATAACACAAGGACCGCTTATGAATATCATTTTATCCTTATTTAAACAGGTCATAACAAACTAAGCTATCTGGCTTCCTCTGCGTTTAGGCCTAAAGATTCCCCCAGCAGAAGTCAACTCCCCCGAAAAAATATCTTCTGAGCTATTATTTCTTTAACTTTATCTAAATCGGCTTCCACATCAACACCGTAGGAATCAAATTGAGTCTCTATCACCTTTATCTTATAGCCGGCCTCAAGCACTCTTAACTGTTCCAGTTTCTCGGCTTTTTCCAAATAGGAAGAAGGCAAATTTTTAAAGGTATAAAGGAAATCCTTGGTATAAGCGTATATTCCCAGATGCTTATAGTATAACTGCGAAGTGTACTTTTGCCTATAGTAAGGCAGCGGCAAACGGGAAAAATAAATAGCGAAATCCGATTTGTCGCATATAACTTTAACCACGTTAGGGTTTTTGATATCCTCTTTGATATCGATTTTTTTTCTAACGGTAGCCATAATTATTTTGCTGCTGGAGAGTATCTCCAGAGCCAGGCTATCGATAATTGAAGGATGCATAAGAGGCTCATCCGCCTGGATGTTTATTACTCCTTCGACCTCAATATCTCTGACTGCCTCAGCGATGCGGTCCGAACCCGAGGGGTGCTCGGGGGAAGTCATGACAACTTCTGCTCCGAAATCCCGGGCAGCCTTCTGTATATCGGGGTGGTCACAGGCAATTACTAAACGGTCCAGAAGACGGGCGGCTTTTGCATTCTCCCAGGTCCATTGAAGCAGAGTCTTACCGTGAATTATTCTCAAAAGTTTGTGCGGAAGTCTGCGTGATTCGTAACGTGCCGGTATTACCCCTATTATATTAAGATCTTTTTCCATTAATCACCTTGAAGATTTCATCTTTCGTTACGGTAGCTGCACCCAGCTTTCCTACTACAATACCTGCGGCAAAATTCGAAAGCAAAGCAGCCTCTACATAAGAAGCCCCGCAAGCCAAAGCCAGGGTAAAAACCGAAATTACAGTATCCCCTGCTCCGCTTACATCAAAAACTTCCAGTGCTGCGGTAGGAATATGGGTGTATTTCCCCCTCTCAAAAAGCATCATCCCGTCTTCTCCCAAAGTTACAAGCAAAGCTTTAGGTGTCAACCTCTTCATAATTATATCTCCCAGTAAGGGTATTTCCTTTTTCTGGCGTATGTGTAAATTTGCGGCAGTCTGGGCTTCTTTAAGATTGGGAGTCAAAGCAGTGACGTCTTTGTAATAATCGAAATGGTCTTCTTTGGGGTCGACGGTTATGATCTTTTCCTGAGAAGTGCATAGTTTCACAAGCTTCCC
>WJKZ01000218.1 GCA_014728785.1 Candidatus Omnitrophota bacterium | reverse complement strand
GCCCAAATCAACAGTGACCGGTATGCGCAAATAAGATTCCAGTATATACTTGCCTGCCAAACCCGCATGAAAAGCGGTGCCGCAGGCAACTATAGTTATATTATCCAGTCCTCTAAAATATTTTTTGGTAAGATTAAGCCCTTCGAATCTGATATTCCCCGAAGGCAACGTGTAGTGAGCCATTATGCGGGAAAAAACCCTGGGCTGCTCATGTATTTCTTTAAGCATAAAATGCGGGAACTCTCCCAGCTGAGCTTCTTTTATGTTATAGGAAACCTTATCCACCTTCCGGGAAACTTTACGGCCGCAGAGATCGGTTATGTCAATAGTATCTTTGGTTACCGCCGCAACTTCGCCGTCCTTAAGGTAAATAACTCTGGAAGTGTGGTTTAAAATCGCGGCAATATCGGAAACTATAAAATTCTCATTTTTACCCACTCCTATAACCAGCGACGAATCCCTGCGACAGGCAACTATTCTGTCCGGTTCGTCTAAGCTTATTACCCCCAAAGCATAAGAACCCTTAAGTTCCTTTAAGGCTTTTCTCACGGCACCTGCCAGATCTCCTTTGTATTTATAAAAACGGCTGATGAGGTGAGCAATAACTTCTGTATCAGTGTCTGAGCTAAACTTACAGCCTTCACTGACAAGCTTGTCTTTCAGTTCTTTAAAATTCTCTATTATACCGTTATGGACTACGGATATCCTCTTTGAACAATCAAGGTGAGGGTGGGCGTTCCTGCGGGAAGGCTTTCCGTGAGTAGCCCAACGGGTATGACCTATGCTCAGAGAGCCGTCTGTTTTTCTCAGTTTTGCAATTTTTTTTAAATCGCTGATTTTACCTTTGCACTTTATTACAGATAACTTTTTGGGCGACAATATAGACATACCGGCAGAATCATATCCCCGGTATTCCAGCTTTTTAAGCATATCAAGAATAAGCGGAGGTACCTCTTTTTTACCTACATAACCTGCTATACCGCACATAAATCTATTTCCTTTCTAAAACTTTCTTGGAAAATCTTCTCGGCACTTTATCGGGATACTTTCCGCTGAAACACGCTGTACAAAACTCTTTGCCGGACAAAGGCATGGCCGAAAGCATGCCTTCCAGGCTTAAATAATGAAGGCTGTCCAGACCTATAAAATCTCTTATCTGTTCAATGCTCCTGTTGTGAGCAATCAGCTCTTTTCTGGTAGGAAAATCTATTCCGTAAAAACAGGGCGATGTTATGGGAGGGCAGCTGACTCCCATATGTATTTCTTTAGCCCCTGCGTCTCTTAAGGTTTCAACCCTTGCCCTGCAGGTGGTACCTCTTACTATAGAATCTTCGATAACCATTATTCTTTTCCCTTTTAATACCTCGGATACCGGATTTAGCTTAACCTTGACCCGGAAATCTCTTATAAACTGGGAAGGCTGAATAAAGGTACGTCCGACATAATGATTCCGTATCATGCCCGCCTCATAAGGTATGCCTGCTTCCTGCGCAAAACCTAAGGCCGCGTAACTCCCTGAATCGGGTATAGGCATAACCAGATCGCAATCCAAAGAATACTCCCGGGCCAGCTGTCTCCCTAAATTTTTACGGGTAAGGTAGACATTTTCTCCAAAGATATTGCTGTCGGGCCTTGAAAAATACACATATTCAAAAATACATAAAGCATGATTTTTGCCGAAAAAGGGTTTTATGGAATCAATTTTATCCTTTTTTATAAAAATCACCTCTCCGGGTTCCACATCTCTTATATATTCGGCCTGTATTAAATCCAGGGCACAGGTTTCACTTGCCAATACATAGGAATTATCTAACTTCCCCAGGCAAAGAGGCCTGAAGCCGAAGGGATCTCTTGCTCCTACCAACAAATCATTCAGCATCAGGATAAGAGAATAAGCTCCTCTGAGCTGCATCAGGGCGGTGACGACACTATGCTTAAAATCTTTAATGGGGTTTGCGGCTATCAGGTGAGTTATTATCTCTGAATCCATGGTAGTTTGAAATATGGAACCTTTCTCCTCCATCATATTATGAAGATAGGCAGTATTTGTTAAATTACCGTTGTGAGCTATGGCAATATTGCCTTTTTTATGTCTGGCCAAAAAAGGCTGGATATTTCTGGAGTGGGTCGAACCCGTAGTAGAGTAACGGACATGGCCTATGGCTATTTCGCCTTTCAGGGACCCGATAGATTCCTCGTTAAAAACATCGCCTGCCAGCCCCATACCTTTATGAAAAAGGACTCCTTTTTTATTATAGACAGCTATGCCTGCACTTTCTTCTCCCCGGTGCTGAAGGGCATAAAGACCTAAATAAGTTAATCTGGCTGCCTCTTTATGGAAAGTTATACCGAATATTCCGCACATATTAATACTTTATATATTCCTGAATAGACCTAACCTCTATACTTTTTCTTACCATAGCTTCCAGTCCGTTAACTGCAGCCATGGCCCCCTGGATAGTGGTTATGCAGGGGATTCCCTGCATAACGGCTCTGCTGCGCATAGACTTCATATCCAGCTGGCCGCTTTTCCCGGAAGGAGTATTGATTATAAGTTTAATTTCTCCTTTCTTTATTAAATCCAAAATTTCTATATTCCCTTCTCCTATTTTACCCACCAGCATCGCGGGTATTTTATTTGAAGTTAAAGCCTTGTGAGTGCCTTCTGTGCTGCAAATACTGAAACCCATAATATTAAGTCTTTCGGCAACGGAAATTATCTCTTTTTTGTCCTCATCTTTAACACTTATAAATATGATTCCCTCGCACGGCAGCCCCGAACCGGCAGCCAGCTGAGACTTGTAAAACGCCAGACCAAAAGAAGTATCTATGCCCATTACTTCCCCTGTGGATTTCATTTCGGGCCCCAGTATTATATCTACGCCGGAAAAACGCGAAAACGGCAAAACAGACTCTTTAACTGCCACATGGTTAATCTTCTCCTCCTGCCTGAAGCCTAACTCTTTAAGGGTCTTTCCTGCCATAACCTGAGCAGCCAGTTTGGCTAAAGCAACTCCGGTCGCTTTGCTGACAAAGGGAACAGTACGTGAGGCACGGGGATTTACCTCCAGCACATAAACGGTTCCGTCTTTAACCGCAAATTGTATATTAATGAGTCCTTTAACCTCTAACTCCCGGGAAATAGTCAGAGTGTGCTCTCTGAACTTATTAATCAGCGCCTCATCCAGCGTATGAGGAGGTATAACGCAAGCCGAATCGCCGGAATGAATACCGGCTTCTTCAACGTGCTCCATTATACCGCCGATTACGGTTTCGGAACCATCAGAAACAGCGTCAACATCCACCTCGATTGCTCCTTCTAAAAACTTATCTATCAAGACAGGATGCCGTGGCGATACCCCCCTTGCTTCATCGATAAATTCGAGCAAGCTTTCTTTATCGTAAACTATACGCATAGCTCTTCCGCCTAACACAAACGAAGGCCGGACCAGGACAGGATAGCCAATCCTGTCTGCCTCACCCAAAGCCTCCTGGGTTGAATAAGCAGAACCGTTTTCCGGCTGCCGCAAACCGAGTTTTTTTATCATTTTGGCAAACTCATCTCTATCTTCTGCCCGTTCTATAGATTCTACGCTGGTGCCGATTATAGGAGCTCCCAGATTTTTTAGCTGCTTGGCTAAATTCAAAGGAGTCTGGCCGCCGAACTGGACTATCACACCCGAGGGTTTTTCTCTGTCGATAATATTCATCACATCTTCTAAAGTAAGAGGTTCAAAATATAGCTTATCGGATGTATCATAATCCGTAGATACTGTTTCGGGGTTAGAGTTGACCATGATAGTTTCATAACCCATCTCTTTTAAGGCAAAAGAAGCGTGGCAGCAACAGTAATCAAACTCAATACCCTGGCCTATACGGTTAGGACCACCGCCGAGGATCATTATTTTCTCTCTTTCGCCGACACGGCTCTCGTCTTCTTCTTCGTAAGTAGAGTAGTAATAAGGAGTATAGGCCTCAAACTCTGCGGCGCATGTGTCTACCAGCTTAAAAGTAGCTTCTACTTCTGATTTTTTGCGGTACCTTCTGAACTCCTCTTCTTCTACCCCCGTTAATTGAGAAAGCTGAAAATCACTAAAACCATATTGTTTGGCAAGCTTTAAAATTTCCGGAGGTATACATAGACCCTCTGCCTCTTTTACCCTGAAAGAAGACAGCTCCTGCTCAAACTCCACTATCTGTTTTATATTATCGAGAAACCAGGGGTCTATGTGAGTGATCCTGTTAATCTCTTCAATAGAATACCCTCTCTGTAAAGCATATTTTATGTAAAAAATCCGCGATGCATTAGGCTGGTTTAATCTCAACTTAATCTTTTCATCGGGTATGCCGGAAAAATCCAGTTTATTGTCTAAGCCGCTATGCCCTACCTCAAGACCTCTTAAACCTTTTTGTAATGCTTCTTTAAAAGTCCTGCCTATAGCCATAGTCTCCCCTACCGACTTCATGGAAATTCCCAGAATATCTTTGGCTTCGGGAAACTTCTCAAAAGTAAAGCGGGGTATCTTAACCACACAATAATCAATTGCGGGCTCAAAAGAGGCCGGTGTCTTTAAGGTAATATCGTTGTTTATCTCATCAAGAGTAAATCCCACCGCGAGTTTTGCAGCAAACTTGGCTATGGGAAAACCCGTAGCCTTGGAAGCCAAAGCCGAACTTCTTGAGACCCGCGGATTCATCTCTATCACCACCATTCTTCCGTTTCTGGGATCAACGGCAAACTGGATATTGGAACCTCCGGTCTCAACTCCTATCTTTCTTATTATGGCTAAAGCTGCATCTCTCATCGCCTGGTATTCTAAATCGGTAAGCGTCTGGGCAGGAGCTACAGTCAGGGAATCACCGGTATGAATCCCCATAGGATCAAAGTTCTCAATCGAACAGACTATTACCACATTGTCCTTTTTATCCCTCATCACTTCCAGCTCAAATTCTTTCCAGCCGACAATAGATTCTTCTATCAATATCTCGCTTATCATACTATTCTTAAGACCTACTTCGGCCATTCTGAAGAATTCCTCTTCAGTCCGGGCTATATCTCCTCCGGTACCCCCTAAAGTAAAACTGGGCCTTATTATGAGAGGCAACTCTATATCTTTTAAAGCCCTTGAGGCATCATGCATATTATAAGCAAGCCTGCTCCGCGGTAAATCCAAGCCTATTTCGACCATAGCCTTTTTAAAATACTCTCTATCTTCGGCTTTTTTGATAGTTTCATAATCTGCGCCGAGCATATCCACCTTATACTTTTTCAATACTCCCTTTTCTACCAGCTCCATTGCCGTATTAAGGCCGGTTTGCCCTCCCAGGGTAGGAAGCAAAGCGTCGGGCTTTTCCTTCTCTATTATTTTTTCTACGACTTCTGCGGTGATAGGCTCTATATAGGTAGCATCAGCCATCTCCGGGTCGGTCATTATGGTGGCGGGATTAGAATTAACAAGGACCACTTTATACCCTTCCTCTTTTAAAGCTTTACAGGCCTGAGCGCCCGAATAATCAAATTCACAGGCCTGGCTTATTACGATAGGACCCGAACCTATAATTAAAATTTTATTTATATCCGTACGTTTAGGCATAAACAGTTAAGAAAGGTTAAACAACACTAAAAACTACGGCAGCCAATTCTAAAACCAAAAAGTCTGCAGTTATTGATTTTTGATTGAATTTTTTACTCCTTGTTAATCTTTATACTTTTCCATGACTTTTATAAAATCAGAAAACAGGTAATGTGCATCGTGGGGCCCGGGTCCGGATTCTGGATGAAACTGTACCGAAAACACCGGAATTTCCTTATGCGAAATACCCTCCAGCGTCCCGTCATTCAGATTGACGTGAGTGGCCTCAAATTTAGTTGTATCAAGAGACTCCATGTCCAGGCAAAAATTGTGATTTTGAGTCGTGATGGCAATGGAACCGCTACGCAAATCTTTAACCGGATGATTACCGCCGTGGTGGCCAAATTTTAGTTTATAGGTTTTTCCTCCCATAGCCAGGCCTATTATCTGGTTGCCGAAACAAATTCCGAAGAGAGGCGCCTTTCTCAGTATTTGTTTTACTGTCTCTACCAGATAAGGCACGCCTTCGGGGTCCCCGGGGCCGTTAGAAATCAAAATGCCGTCAGGTTTGGTATCAAGAATCTTCTTCGCGCTAAAATCAGCCGGCACTATGAAAACCCTGCACTTATTTTCGCTGAGCTTTCTTAAGATGTTAAATTTTACTCCGCAATCTATAACCGTTACGTTGAATTTCCCTGAATCGTTCCAGTGAAAAGGGAGCCTGCAAGTAACCTCTTTAACCAGATCCCTGCCGATAATGCTTTGTGAATCTCTGGCTTTTCTTACCAGTTCTCCATCTTTTGCCTCCTCTGTAGATATCACAGCCTTCATGGAGCCTTTTAATCTTATGTGCCTAGTTAAAGCTCTTGTATCTACGCCCTCTATACCTATTATATTATTTTCTTTTAGATAATCCGGGAGGCTTTTTGTACTGCGCCAATTGCTGGGAATCCGGCTGCACTCCTTTACCACAAAACCTTCCAGATGGGGCTTTGCGGATTCTGAATCCTGAGAGTTCACCCCGTAGTTACCTATCAGGGGGTAGGTCATGGTGACAATCTGGCCCTTGTAAGAGGGATCGGTGAGAACTTCCTGGTAACCTGCCATACTGGTATTAAACACCACCTCTCCGGTGGAAGTACCGCAGGCTCCAAAGGAAAATCCTTTTAGAACAAAACCGTCTTCCAGCGCTATCCTTGCTTTCAATTTTTTTGAAGGCATACCTTGCCCCTTGTTAATTTACCTCAAACCGGTTTCAGACAACTAAGACTTTGATGCTTACCAGCAGCGGTTAAATCCCTCAGCTCAAGCTGGCGGAGGTAAAGGCGCCACTTAGACCAACCATTGATTAAACGAACAGATTGACTCAGAAAGGCAAAAAATAAGTGTAGAATCCATTTCAAATTATTAAATTTATAGCAT
>WJKZ01000217.1 GCA_014728785.1 Candidatus Omnitrophota bacterium | reverse complement strand
CATTTTATACCAATCTCTGGTCTATGACAAAAAATTTATCACCGGTGGAATTAGGATGGTCCTGGTAAACAGAATCGGTAAGGTCGAGGTTGCAAGCGACCTAAACTCTTCAAAAATGCAAGAAATATTAAGGGTTTTCAGCCATACTTTTGTTGACAAATAAATAAAAAAATGGTATATTTTTTGTAGCCTGAAAACGCTTTTATGAAAAAAATGGATGAAAGACGCAAACACCCCAGAGTAGATGTATCCTTTCCCTTGGAATGTACGAGTTTGCCTTCCCGGGGTTATTTTTGCACAGTAAGCAAGGATCTTGCCCTGGGAGGGGTGAGGATAATAAGTAATAATTTTATAGCCAAAGGTGATTCATTTAAACTCAATATAAACCTGATAGATAAGGTGGTAGATTGTAAAGCCGAGGTAGTCTGGTGTAGTAAACAGAGAGTTGCTGAAAGATATGCAGCGGGTCTTAAAATAACTGAAATAAACCCTCTCCACAGAAAAGAATTAAGCAGTTTTATAAGCAACGTTACCGGCCAGTAAACAATTAAAAGGTACTATGGGTAAAGCTGAAGAGAAAAGAAAAAATTGTCTTAACTGTAATAAATCATTAAGGAGGATAGATTGGTATTACAGAAATAACGGCTATTTCTGTAACAAAGCCTGTTTTAAAGCCTATGCGAAAAAGCAGGAAGAAGAATCTGCTCAGTCTTGATGAAAGAAAGAAGAAAATACACGCGCCTTAAAAAAGTCCTCCCTATAAAACTTTCCGACGAAGATTTTGATATACTTACAGAAACCACCAACATCAGTGCCCAAGGTGCATATTGTCCCGTAAACCGCCCCTTGGAAATTATGACCAGAGTAGGCCTGGTTATATTGCTTACGCTTCCTAAAAAAAACGGTACGAAAAAAGAGGTAAAAACAATAAATTGTAATGGAATCGTGGTCCGGAATGAGTTTTTAGATGAAAACGAAAAATACCCTTACCGTATAGCTATTTATTTCAACGATATCACTTCTCACGACCGGAAATTGCTCGATACATATGTCAAGTCTCATCTGAACTATTAAGCAACAATAATGCTTTCTTTCCACCCCCCCTTACCGGTTAAATTCATATGCGGTCTTATTTACAGAAAAGAAAGCGTGTATAACGACACCAAAAAAAATCTGGTAAAAAGATACGGACCTCTGGATTTTGAAAGTGAAAAAATTGATTTCGATTTTACCGACTACTATACAGATGAAATGGGAAAACCGTTATTTAGACGTTTTCTTTCTTTCAGGAAATTAAGAGAGGCTGATACTTTTGTAAAAGTAAAATTGTTCTGCGTAAAATTAGAAAAAAAATTCTCTAAAGATAAAAGGAGGTCCATTAATATCGACCCGGGTTATCTTGATGATGCGAAACTCGTTCTTTTGACCACAAAAGATTTTTATCACAGAATATATCTGGAAAGAGGAATATTCGCTGAAACGACTCTTTACTATTCAGGAAAAGATTTTCAGGAGTTCAGTACAACTTTTCCCGACTACCGTACCCGGAAATATAAGGATATTTTTCTAAATATCAGAAATCTATACCAAAAGGACAAAAAGTGGATTTAAACTCCAAGCACAAAATAGAGCTTATCGAGAAAAGGATAGAGGAGTTAAAAAAACGTCTATCTCGCTGTGACATATGTCCCCGTAATTGTAAAGTCAACCGCTTTGATGGCGAATTGGGCTATTGCGGGATACGGGATAAGGCGGTAGTACATTGCGCCTTTCTTCACCGGGGAGAAGAACCGGCAATTTCCGGCGACAGAGGAAGCGGTACTATATTTTTTTCCGGTTGTAACCTTAAATGTTCATATTGCCAGAATTATAAATTCTCCTGGAAGCCTGAGGGTAAACCTCTAAGCTCTAAGGACTTGGCAAAAGTAATGCTGGACCTGCAAATTAAAGGAGCTATTAATATAAATCTGGTAACCCCTACACACCTTATGCCTCTTATCCTGGAAGCATTGCTTACCGCTCTTAAAGAAGGCTTAAAATTACCCATAGTCTATAATACTTCCGGCTACGAAAAAGAGGAAATAATCAAAGGCCTGGATGGAATAATAGACATATATCTTAGCGACATGAAATATCTGAACTCAACTATTGCTGAAAAGTATTCCCGGGCAGCAAACTACCCCTTAATGTGTATACAAAGCCTTAAAGAAATGTACAGACAAAAGAAACTACCTCTCTGGAAAAACGGCTTTCTATCCAGCGGTTTAATCATAAGGCATCTCGTTTTGCCCGGCCAAATTGAGGATTCCAAAGAAATACTATCCTGGATAGAGGAAAACACACCCCAGGCTTTACTCAGCCTGATGTTCCAATACCAGCCCTATTATAAAGCCAAAGATTTCCCCGAAATAAACAGGGCCATTGATAACGAAGAATACAGCAGGACATCTAAATATGCTCAAAAATTAAACCTGAAAGGGTGGGTTCAGGAATTCAGTTCTAACAAGAGTATGGCCGGGCCCTATTTCGAACCCAACATACATATCTAACTTTTTCAAAAAGGTACTTATACCCATCTCAGCGCTCATTTATTCAGTATGGTAATCGAAACAATATGGTCTAAATTTATTATTTTTAACTGATCATTGGCTTCTTTAAGCACAAGACTTCCTTCATTTAAGCTGTCCAGTTGACCGTAAAAGTTCTCGTTAAGGGTTGTGGATATATTCAGGTGAGTAAATTTAAGCCTGGATAGCGCTTCCTGCATGCTTTTGTTCATAACTATTACCTCCTTCTACAAGATATTTTAACTTTGTTTGCATAGCCAGTCAATTACTTATTGGCAAAAGTCTTTATAAAAATATTTAATATCCTTATTAAAGGTGTTATAATTATCCCGGTAGAGCGCCCCCTGTAACAATAGTGTTAATGGAGGAGGTTAATATGTTAAAAAAATATATATTAAGCGGCCTGATTTTAGGCTTGGGCTTTTGTCCGTCTTTTTATTCTTTCTGTCAAAAAGAAGAGGAAAGTACCCTTATTGCAAGAGAAGGAAAACAAGTAAGGCGGGATACGGTGGCGATAGAGGCCTATGCGATACACAACATTCTCCGGGTCAACGTAGAAGCCCGGATGTATTCGGAAAGGCCAAAAATCAGCAAAGTATTACTGGTAGGACCTAAGATAGGAAGGATGACCTATTATCGAAAAGAAGAAATTCCCATAAATCTTGAAGAAAAAACCCCTTACCTTATATCCAAAAAAGGAGGACTTTTTTCCTCAAGAGACAATACGGAAGAAAAAGACCCGAAAGGTACTTTAACCCACGAATTGTTCGAATTTAAGGTGCCGGGTAAAATTGTCAGCGGGAAAAAATATGAACTGTGGGTGTACATAGAAGGGAAAAACAGTGCTGCCTCAAGCCGCCCCCAGAGATTCAGTTTTAATTTGCCTAATTTTACAGATTATTTTAAATAAACTCTCTTTAAATCCCCCTAATTCTCTTTATATGCCCCTTAGAGAGGCATATGCGAGCCTTTTAGGGTTGTGGGCCCTGTTCACCCTCAAAATACCTCAAAAGAGGGGATTTTTAGGCTAAACACCCCCATTTTTGTTTTATTAAACCGGCATTAGACCATTTAGGTTCAGGCAGGCCTTCTCTTCGGAGAAGGAAAAAAATAATCATAAACATAACTAAAAGTAAGTAATGATGCCGCAATTCACAGGTTGTTAAATTAGAGGCAAAAAACCTTATAAATATTGAGGAATCGCCTAATTTCCCCCCTATTTAAAAGTTAACATAAGATATATTATCGGAAGTAAGGCATAAAGCCGGTTTTCTTCACATTTTACTTAACCCAATAATATCTGAGGGGCAGGCTTTTAAGGGAGACCTTCTTCTGGTGCTTCTTTTTAATCCGGCTGTTTACCTTTTATTCTCATATTTTAATTGTTTCGGCAAACCGGATTTTCCAGGATTTTATCTCCCGGGCCAGAGATAAAAAATGAGGCCCTCTTTTTGAGAAAGAATTTCTCAATGAGGGCCTCCTCATTGTGAGGGTCATTTTTTTGCAAAATTTATCTCATGCTCGATATTTAAGAAGTCCAGAAGAACCTTCCTTATGTACACCGAAGGCTCAAGGTTGGCTTTTTGGGCCCAATTAAGGACCTGGACCCATTGATTTTGAGTAAGCCTCACATTAATGGTTTTTGAATATTTCATTATTTTCTTG
>WJKZ01000216.1 GCA_014728785.1 Candidatus Omnitrophota bacterium | reverse complement strand
TGCACGTAAGAATGCGGATCGCCGGGAAGCGAGTAGTTTATAACATGTGTAAGGTCCTGGATATCGATACCCCTTGCGGCTACATCGGTGGCGACCAGTACGCTGATAACCCTTTTCCTGAACTTATCCAAGACCTTCTCTCTTAATGACTGGGACATATCGCCGTGTAAAGCATCGGCATCGTAACCCCGCTCATATAAATGCCGGGCTATTGTGTCTACGTCTATCTTGGTTTTACAAAATACTAGCCCGTAAAATTTTTCTTCAACGTCTATAATCCTGCAGAGAGCCTCGAATTTATTTTGAGCATCGACTTCAAAATAAATCTGATCGGTCTGGCTGACAGTAAGCTGCTCTGAGGAAATCCTGACTATCTCATAACCTGCCATATATTTCCTTGCGATTTGCATAACTTCGGAAGGCATAGTGGCGGAAAATAAAAAAGTCCGTTTACTGGAATTAGTGCTTTTAATAATCTTTGTAACATCCTCAACAAACCCCATATTCAACATCTCGTCGGCTTCATCTAAGACCAGATAAGATATCTTATCCAGTTTTAAAGTCCCTCTGTTGAGGTGGTCGATTATCCTGCCCGGAGTCCCGACTATAACGCTCACACTCCTGCTTAATCTCCGTAGCTGTAAGCCTATGGACTGTCCTCCGTAAATCGGCACTACCGAAAACTCTCTCTTCCCTCTCAGGGAATTAATCTCTTCGGAAACCTGAATGGCTAGTTCTCTGGTGGGAGTCAGGACAAGCACCTGGACGACACCCGAATCTTTCTTTAAAAGGTCGATTATAGGCAGCGCGAATGCTGCTGTTTTTCCTGTACCGGTCTGCGCCTGCCCCACGAAATCCTTATCCTTTTTGAGTATAAAGGGTATGGTCTTAACCTGGATAGCTGTGGGCACCTCAAATCCTTTCTGTTTAACCACATCTAAAGCTTGCCTGGATAATCCCAAATCTTGGAAAGTCTTCATATCTTACTCATCCTTTTTCTATAAAATATCAATATATGTTTTCTTTTTTCCTTTTACCCCTTAATGCGCCGTGAATGGTATCTGTCTCTATTTTAAATCAACTATATTCTTTTTAATAAATTTTTCAACTGCTTTTACGGTTTCTTTTTTAACTGTGGGTGGACTGGAAGCTACCCAGACAGTAAAATTATATAATTCCTGGCTGTCTGCCTCTACCCACTTTTTATTATTATGCAGAAAAACAAACAAAGTAGTCATTGCAATCCTTTTGTTTCCGTTTTGAAAAGGGTGATTTTTAATCATAAGGTAAAACAGTTCACTTGCTTTTAAAGTCATTGTAGGGTATAGGGATTTGCCAGAAAAAGTCTGGAAAGGCGTTATAAGGCAACTTTCTAATATGTTGGGAAACCTTGTTGAAAAGTCCGGAATCGGCTCATCGTAAGATAACAACTCTTTTGCCAACCGGAATGCTATATATTCAACCTCTTTTACTGTAATTATCTTCACTATTCTTTGCCCAGCAACCTCAGAACCTCTCCATATTCAGAAACAGTCCTTACAACCGCCTTATCGAGCTCGGATTTAACGTCTTTGCCCAATGTCTTGCCCAAAATGTTATCAATGCACTTTCTGGGGATAGCGTAATTTCTTCCTATTTTTATCGCCTTAATTTCTCCCTTTTTAACCTGCTTATATACGGCAATACGGCTAATGCCCAGGATTTTTGCCAGTTCCGGTATGGTATAGTATTCTTTGCCTTTCATAACTCTATATATGTTAATCTAAAATAATCGGTTAACATATGTTAACTTACAATTATAGGTTAACATAATATTCAAAAATAAGCAAGATTTTATAAGATAAGATGCTTTTGAGCCGGGTCTCCCTGCCGACTCTCGCTTATCTTTATCTCCAAAGATATCTAAACACAGAGCGCACAGAGTTCACGGAGTTAATTACCAGCAACTATCTCTATTTTTTCATTCTCTGAAGTCTCTGTGATCTTAATGGTTAATGTTCTCCTACCCTCTATGAGCTATCATCGTCCCTCTGTCCTCTACCTTCTATCCTCTGTAGACTGCTAACTGCTCGACGGTATCTGCAAAAATCACAGTCCGCTCCTGCCTCAGGGATTACCTCGGAATTAAGGCATTTGTGTATTTCCTGGATAATTCTCTCTACCCAATCGTCGCTTCCCTCGTAAGGAATAAGGGTAATATCAAATTCAAGCTTTCCGTCAAATTTTTCCATATCGGTTCTGCCGTTACAGTAAACAAAATAACCGGTGTTAGAGACGGTTAAGCCATTGCGCCTTACCAGCCATTGATAAATCTCCATCTGCCGCTTGTAGGCATCCTGCCAGTCCTTATCAAGTGCGATTATCTCTTCATTCTTACTCGTCGATTTATAATCAACCACAATGTATTCTCCTGAAAGGTTCTGCCACAAATCATCTATTGCCCCGGTAATTATTAAATTCGTAGGCTCATACAGGTACTGGACTCCTTTAAAATTATCCCGCCACTCATCCAACTTTTCATGGCGTGCCGGAATTGCCCCCACTCCATACTTTTTCATCAAAGGATGAGCCTCACCGTTCTGGCGCAGGAGGTCGAATTCTTTCTTAAGCAGAGCGTCAACCGCACTATTTAAGGCAAAAGGAAACCCCGGCGGCCTGTCTACCCCCAGCCTGCGGTCCAAGTAAAAACAGCGCGGGCACTGCATAAAAAGCTCTATGCGGCTTCGGCTGATTCTATAAGCCGCACCATCCCTCGGCTCATAAATGTTTCGGCTGCGTTTTCCCCGGTAATATCGAAACATGGTTTTAGCTTTGAACGAAAAGACTTTGTTTATCTTTTGACTTGTGAGGTTTTTATAAATTCATTATTTCTTTTGCTTTCTTAATAGCTTCCTGCTCCATGGGCGCTTGAGGGTAACCGATTTCAACACACTCTTT
>WJKZ01000215.1 GCA_014728785.1 Candidatus Omnitrophota bacterium | reverse complement strand
GAGTGGTCAGGCCCAAATAAGCGGAGATTTCTCCACCGATGAGGCAAGGATACTTACTTCTGTACTTAATTCGGGAGCGTTGCCGGTGCCATTAGTCGTACAGGAAGAGAGAAGCGTAGGGCCTCTTCTGGGGTCAGATTCGATTCGCCGGGGGATAAATTCGATTGTCGTAGGTTCTATCCTGGTTATTGTGTTTGTTTTGATTTATTACTTTCTGGGTGGGTTGATTACCATAATATGTTTGCTTCTCGATTTGTTATTTGTCCTGGCGGGACTTCATCTTTTCAGGGCTACTTTAACCTTACCGGGTATAGCCGGCATGATTTTGACTTTAGGTATGGCAGTCGATGCCAATGTTCTTATCTTCGAGAGGATAAGAGAAGAACTTAAATTAAATAAGCCTTTGAGTATAGCAGTTAAAAACGGTTTCGATAGAGCGAAAAGAACGATTTTAGATGCAAACGTTACCACCCTTATAGCTGCTTTCTTTTTGTTTTTATACGGGACCGGCCCTATAAAAGGATTTGCTACTACACTTTCTTTAGGTATTGCCGCCAGCCTGTTTACGGCTGTTTTTATAGGCAGAATAGTATTTACATTACTGCTGGATATGAATTTGAAGAGCTTCCGCATGCTCTCTTTAGTCCGCTCTACCCATATAAACTTCGTTAAATTTAGAAAAATCTGGATTTCTGTCTCCCTGGTACTTATCGTGGCAAGTATGTTTAATTTTTACAGGCGGGGCGAAGATATGTATGGAGTAGACTTTAAAGGCGGCCAGATTCTTGAGTACCGCCTGACTCCGCCGGTTAAAGTAGATAAGGTGAGGTCTGTACTGGAAGAAGAGGGTGTAACCGCTACTTCTATAACAGAATTTAAGGATATGGAAGGTGGAGTGGTAATTAAAAGCAGCGAAGATATATCTTCGAGGATAGATGAGATACTAAAGAATAACTTCGAGGAGGCTACAGAGCTGAAAGTAACTACTGTTGGGCCTGCGGTGGGTAAGATATTGAGAAAGAAAGCATACCTTGCCATATTTCTTTCCTTGCTGGGCATATTGATATATGTTGCTTTCAGGTTTAAGCATTTTGATTTTGCCCTGGCGGCTGTTGCGGCTCTTTTCCACGATGTGGTAATAAGTTTAGGCTTGCTTACTTTTGCCGGTTACGAAGTCAACCTATTGATTGTCACGGCATTGCTTACCATAGCAGGTTATTCTATAAACGACACAATTGTGATATATGACAGAATAAGGGAAATCACCCCTAAAATGCGCAAATCTTCGCTTTCGAGTATAATAAATTCTGCCATTAACGGTACTCTTTCCCGCACAATCATAACATCTGTGACTACCCTTATGGTTGTGGCTTCGATATTTTTTCTGGGAGGAGAAGCCCTGGAAGGTTTTTCCTTCACTTTACTGGTAGGCATTATGGCCGGAACATACTCTTCGGTGTATATAGCTTCGCCTCTAGTACTCTTCTTTCGCAGGGCAAAATCCCGCACAAAATAAGCATTATCTTTGGCGATAAAAAATAAAATAATACGGGTTTACTCAAAAAGAATAAAACCGGTAAGGATAATACCATGCTCAAATTCGACACTTTAAAGATCTATATTCACAAAAAGATAGCCCAGGATACGGTCTTGAGCAAGTTGGCAGAGTTGGGGTACAGGCGAGTCGAAGAGGTGCTGGAAGAGGGGGATTTTTCTTTGCGCGGAGATACTCTTGAGGTTTTTCCCGTAAATTTTAATTTTCCTCTTCGGATAGAGTGGCGGTTTGAGAATATCGACAGGGTATACAGTTTTGATAAAAAACTTAATAAAAAGATTATTAACTATGACCTGGTAATAATAATACCCTATTTTAAAAAACGCTACTCGTCGGAAGAGGCGCCTTTAGACGGCGTAATAAGGCTTAAAAAAGGAGATTATGTAGTTCATGTACGCTACGGCATAGGTAAGTTTAGAGGGGTAAAGAAATTAAGGGTAAAAGACAGAGAAGACCATTTCTTTGAAATTGAGTATGCCAACAAGGATAAAATATATGTATCGAAAGAGGAGGCCCATTTAGTTCAGAAATATACTAATCTCGGTATAAAAAGCCCCAAATTGACCAGGTTGGGTACAAAGGAATGGACAAGGATCAAAGAAAAGGTCCAGAAAGGTATAAAGGAATTTGCGATAGGAATACTCAAGATGGAGGCTCAACGAAAGATAGTGGGCGGACACAGTTACTCTTCCGACGGGGAGTGGCAGAAGATGTTTGAAGAAAGCTTTCCCTATGAAGAAACCGAAGATCAGATTAAAGCTACCAAAGCGGTTAAAAAAGACATGGAGTCTTCTCTGTGTATGGATAGGATAATATGCGGCGATGTAGGATACGGGAAAACCGAAGTGGCTATGCGCGCCGCCTTTAAAGCTGTTGCCGATTCAAAGCAGGTTGCTTTTCTTGTGCCCACGACTATTCTTGCTTATCAGCATTACACCAACCTTAAACAACGGATGAAAGATTTCCCTTTCAGGGTCGAGATGCTTTCCCGTTTTCGTACGCCTTCGGAGCAGAAGAATATTTTGAAAGATTTAAGTTCGGGTAAAATCGACATTATAGTCGGCACCCATCGTCTGGTTTCCGATGATGTTGGATTTGCCGATTTAGGCCTGCTGGTTGTAGACGAGGAGCATAAATTTGGGGTTGAACATAAGGAAAGAATCAAGAGATTAAGAAGCAAGGTAGATGTTTTAACCCTAACAGCAACCCCTATCCCCCGCACTTTGTATATGAGCTTGATCGGGGTTAAGAAGATATCTCTAATTAAAACCCCGCCGAAGCAGAGATTAGCGATAAAGACCAAGTCGTGT
>WJKZ01000214.1 GCA_014728785.1 Candidatus Omnitrophota bacterium | reverse complement strand
TCATAATACCTACCTATAATGAAGCGAAAAACATCGAGCTTTTAACCGATAAGATATTTGAGTCAGGCAAAGAATTTTCGATTTTGATAATTGACGATAACTCTCCTGACGGAACCTGGCAAAAAGTACTTTCTCTGCAGAAAAAATATCCGAACTTGAGGCTGATTAAAAGGGAACAAAAAAAGGGGTTAGGCAGCGCCTACCGACTGGCTTTCCGTGAGGTTCTCAAAGGCGATTACGATATAATCCTGCAAATGGATGCCGATCTCTCCCATGATCCCGCCTATATAGCACCGATGCTTCAGCTTATGAAAAATTATGATGTGGTTATAGGGAGTAGATATATTAGAGGTGGTGGTGTATTCGACTGGTCTTTTAACCGTTTATTATTGAGCAGAATAGCAAATGTTTTTTCCAGGATTGTTTTGCGGGTTCCCGTGTATGATATTACCAGCGGCTTTAAATGCATGCGTAGAAAAGTCCTGGAAGATATTATTTTTGACAGGATATCTTCCCGGGGTTATTTTTTCCAGATAGAAACTACCTTTTATTCTTATAAAAAAGGTTTCAGGTTGACGGAGTTACCCATAGTTTTTTCCGGCCGCAGGAAGGATATATCAAAAATGTCGTTGGGGATTATTCTGGAGGGATTATGGAAGATACTTTTTTTAAGCTTCAGCAGCTTCTTTTCTGTTTTTCATAAGAGCAGTGATGGATAAATACCTGAGTATAGTCGTACCCGTATTTAACGGTGCGGGAAACATCGAGCCTTTATATTCTTCCGTCCGGGATCTGTTTAAAAAAACAGACGAGCCCTGTGAACTGATATTAGTTAATGACGGTTCAACCGACGATACTCCCTTAAAATTAAAAAGCTTAAAGGGTGAATTTTTAAAAACAATAAACTTAGGTATTAACCGCGGCCAGCATCATGCTATAGACAGGGGGCTGAAGGAGGCCAGAGGCCGGATAATTCTGATTATGGACGATGACCAGTATGGATTTTTGCCTTATTTGAGCGGCATACTGAAACCTCCTCCCGAGGATGATTTAATTATTATTTCCAGGATAGGAAGAAATATATCTTTTTATCGTAAAGCCGCTTCGAAGATAATTAATCTAGGCATATCTTGTGTGACCGGCAAACGAATTTATGATGGCGGAGGCATTAAAATTTTTTCAAATAAGGGAAAAGATATTTTATTGGAACAGGGTTCTTTCCTGCGGACATTGAATTACCTTGGAAAATTAAAAATCCGACAGTTCGGTTTACCTGTTTCTTCCGGCAGCCGTTCCCGCTATAACTTATCACGCCTGTTCAGGCTTTTTTTACAAATTGTTGCTTCTCTCTTGGGAAAATCCTCATGAAGATAGCCGGGTATCTGCAGCTCAAATAGGTAAGTAATTGCTGCGTAGTAACTTATATAAAAAAAAATAAAAATATTCGTTGACAAGATAGGTGTATGAATATATATTCATATATGAATACGAGATAAAAACCGGAAGTTGTTCTGTTCAGTATAACAAAGGGGTCGTTGAGCCTGTGTAAACCTTTAAAAAAGGAGGAGGTATGGCACAGAATAAAAAGGTGAGGTGTCCCCACTGCAGTGAAAATTTTGATTTTCAGGATGACCTGAGCGCAGGAGACATTACTTATTGTTCCGCCTGTTATGCCGAACTGGAAGTCGTTGACCCTGAAAGCGGGAAAGTACGTTTAAAAGAGGATGAGGACTATGACGATGAAGAAGGTTATGAAGTATACCGGCAGGATGATGAGGAATATTGAATATCATCAGGAGGGGATATGAATAATAAGTATATAATTCTTTTTGTAGCAGTCTCTGCTTTTTTCCTCCTTTCTCACCTATCTTCTCTGACTGCCCAAAACCAGCAGGAAGAAAAAGTATCGGGGATAGTGGAGGAAGTATCCGTTTCCGGTGATTATATAGTAGTAGACGGAAAGAAGTATTTTCTTTCCGAAGACCTGGCTATAGATTATTTTATAGAGGAAGGCGACAATGTTGAGCTGACTGTTATCAATACCGAACGGGGTCCGGAGGTAGTAGAGCTGGGGTATTTGTTTGATTCTGAAGAAGATTTAACTTCTACCTGTCCGGAGGAATATTTTCCCTCTTCAGAATCCCAGGATAATCCTTAAATAATTTTTTAAGCACCCACCTATTACTTCCGGCGGGAAGGGGCAGGTGGGTGTTCTGTATTACTATAATCCTCGCCTGCCCTCTTCAGAATATTTATTTCATTTGTATCGTTTCCAATGATTTAGAAAAGTGCTATAATTTTTAGATAAGGCTTATTTTATAAAAATAATGTTTGTCCAAACTTGGATTTTGCGTTAGCCATCGGGATAGTAGCTTTAAAATACCGGGTAGCAAGCTGCGAACTGAGAAGATAATGAAAAAGTATATTACTTTTGTATTTTTTATTATTGTTGTAGTTTCTGCTTCCTTCTTTTTTATTCAAAGGCATATAAAAAAGGAGAAGGTTTTAGAGCGGATAATAAACAATCTTAAGGCTGATTCCCGTATAGCCGAAGTCTTGGTGGTAGTCGTTGAATATGATGAGCCGACCGGCGAAAGGCTTACGACTATAAAATTTTTAGAGTATAATTCAGAAGGCGAACCCCTTGAACCTAAATACTTTACTTTTTCAGGAAATACTATCCAGTTTCAGTCTCTGGTCGTAAGGTTTGACGAGGATTATGCGGGAATGGGTGATGAATTAAGAGGAAAAAGTGTATATTTATTCTGGAAAGTCTTTATGCTGGATGGCAAAGATACAGAAGAATTTACCATAACTGAGATAGGAAGTATTCCCCGTGGTTACAAGGTGAAAGATTTAAAGAGTGATTTTGAACGCAAACTCTGGGAGAATTTTTGGGAGTATGCCCTTAACAAAAGAAAAGCGGATACCCTGGGTATAAAAAGCGCTCAAATTGAAGCTCCGGGCTCTGTATTTATCCCCGGCATACTTTACACTTTAAAAATAGAGCATGACGGCGGAATTTTTATAGAAAGTTCTCCTTTGCCGGATATCCTGAAGGGAGAAAATATCTATATTCCCGGTTAATATATCTTTTGTTAATATCGTTAATCACCGGTATAAATTTTTAAAAAGTGGCTAAAAAATATCTTTTATTCGTTTTATTGTTTATCTTGCTGGTATTCATATTTCAGAACCGTTGGGTTGCGGAGATAAGGTTTATTTTCTGGTCTTTTGAAGCAAGCCTGGCTCTTATAATCTTCGCCGCTCTGCTTGCGGGAGTTCTTCTCGGCGGGATTGGGGTTATTTTGTACCAAAACAGAGATAAAAGTTAAGTATATTTACAGATATAGACCTTTTATGGAGGTAGTATTTTTCAATTCAATCAATATTTCTTTACCGTTCCAAAAAATTTATACCCGTATGGGTTTTGTTAAAGGGAAAACTTCTTTGAGTGACAAACAAAAGAATAATATTGAAAATTATATAGAGGAGGCAAAAGAAGCCCTTTCACTGCGTGGTTGTGCGCTTCGCCTGGATAATTTAGATATAAAACCACCGGTTATAAAAAGCAAGGATGTTATTTTTAAAAGTATTTCTTTAAGCAAGGCCTTGGAAGGCGCCGAAGAAATGCTTATAATGGGCGCTACCGCGGGAGGACGAATCTGTGATTATATAGAGGAGGATTGCCGTAAAGGCGAGGTAAGCCGCAGTGTTGTGTTCGATGCTGTTGCAAGCGAATCGGTAGACTCCGCTCTGGATTGGATTATGGATTATTTTTCCTACCAGTTGCGCCGCGAAAATAAAAGGTTTTTTCCCCGCCGGTTTTCGGCAGGTTACGGAGATTTTAATCTCGGCAGCCAGAAAATCATTTATGATATCCTAAAAATGGATAAAATAGGGGTAACCATTAATGAGAACTTTGTACTTCTTCCGGAGAAGTCTGTTACAGCAATTATAGGAATAAGTAAAGCCGATTATGGATAAAAACAAGATAAAAAGAATAGTAAAAAAAAGGGTAGTTTTACTTGACGGGGCTATGGGTACCGAATTGCAGCGTCGGGGCCTTTCACCGGGAATCTGTCCGGAAGTTTGGTGTATTGAAAACGAAAAAGTGCTTTCTGATATACATACAGCTTATAAAAACAGCGGTTCAGAAATTATTTATACATTTACTTTCGGAGGTAATCGCATAAAGCTCGGTCAATACGGGATAGCTGATGTTTTGAGCGTGAACAGGAAGCTTGCCCGAATAGCCAGAAAATCAGCCGGCAAAGATATTCTGGTAGCCGGAGATATAGGCCCTACCGGGCAGTTTATCCAGCCGTTCGGTCCCCTTGATTTTGAAGAAGCCGTATCTATTTTCAAAGAACAGATAAGAGGGTTAATTGAAGGTGGTGTTGATATTCTGGTGATAGAAACTATTTTTGATATCCAGGAAGCAAGGGCAGCCCTTATTGCCGCAAAAGAAATCAGCGATAGGTTTGTTATGGTTACCATGACTTTTGAAGAAAATGGTTTGACTCTCGGCGGTACCGACCCGGTGAGTTCCCTTATCACTTTACAAAGTCTGGGAGCGGATGCTGTGGGGTGCAATTGTTCTCTGGGTCCGCAGGGAATAATTGACTTTATAAAGAAAATGAAACCTTATGCTATGGTTCCCCTTGTTGCCAAACCTAATGCAGGCTTGCCTTCTGTCTCCCGGGGGAGAACGGTTTTTTCTATGGATGATGTTGAATTTGCTTCTTTTGCCAGAGAGTTGGTATCTTCCGGAGTAAACATGCTGGGAGGCTGTTGCGGGACTACCCCTGCACATATAAGAAG
>WJKZ01000213.1 GCA_014728785.1 Candidatus Omnitrophota bacterium | reverse complement strand
CTCCCAGACAGGCAGACAGGACTAAACAGAAAAAGAAGACTGAGACAACTTTTGCATTAAGTTTAAGCTTAAACTTTTTGGGTTTTCTGCGTCTTTTTCTTCCCATGAATAACCATCTCCACTATTGTTAAGACCAAATCGTCAAAACTCATACCCCGGGTTTTGGCTGCGAGAGGCAGAAGACTGTGAGAAGTCAAACCCGGTATGGAATTTATCTCTAAAACATAAATTTTTTTATCTTCACCGAGAATCATATCCACCCTGGAAAAATGCCTGCAGCCTAATGCCTTGTGTGCCCGTAAGGCTACTTTTTTTATCTCCCGAGAGAGACCGTCCTGCAACTCTGCCGGGCAGACGAACTCGCTCCTGCCATCGGTGTACTTGGCTTCAAAATCAAAATATTCATTTTTAGGTACTATCTCTACAACCGGCAGTGCTTCCTCGCCCAGGATACCCACAGTTAATTCTCTCCCCTTTATATACTTTTCAACTATGACTTTTTCACCGAAAGAGAAAGCCTCTTCCAGCGCTTTTTTCAAATTACTTTTTTCTCTGACTATCTTAACTCCCAGGCTGGAGCCGCTTAAATTAGGTTTAACTACCAGAGGGGTATTGAAATCTCCAGGCAGATGCCCGGGATTAGTGCAGACTGTAAAATCCGGTGTTAATATGCTTTCTCTGGTAAAAATCTTTTTGGAAAGGTATTTATCCATTGAAAGTAAGCTGGCCTGGGGGGAGGAACCCGCGTAAGGTATATTAAGCTTTTCTATTATCGACTGGATCTGGCCGTCTTCTCCGAATTCTCCGTGCAGAGCTATAAAAACAGCTTTTACTTTCTCAGAAAGAATCAGGTCCCTGATTTTAGCTTCGGAAGTCGTATTTATATCGATGAAGGCGGTATCCGTCTCCTGCCTGCATAATGCCTCATATACCTGCCTCGCCGAGGAAAGAGAAATCTCCCTTTCTCCGGAGACACCTCCTCCTAAAACACCTATCTTTAAATCTTTTGGTAGCTTTCCTGACATTATTTTACCTAACCCCACCTTTGTATTTCTTCTTTAAGTATAATATTGTATTTTTTAAAAACCTTATCCTTTATCATCTTGATCAAAAAATCTACATCCCTATATGAAGCTCCGCCTCGATTTATTATAAAATTAGCGTGTTTTCCGGAAACCTGAGCACCGCCCTTTTTAACCCCTTTAAGGCCGCAGGCTTCAATCAACCGAGCCGCAGGGGAAACTGCGGGGTTTTTAAAAACCGAACCGCAGGAAGGAGAAGAAAAATCCTGTTTCTTCAGGCGTTCCTTTATCCTTTTCTCAATCTCTGCTTTCAAATCTTTACCTCTGCTTATCCGAAACTGCGCCCGTAATATAAGCAGACCGGAGCGAAGAAGAGAAGAACATCTGTACGAAAATTCTATTTCATCTTTTTTAAGCACCGCCTGGGTTCCTGACCTTAAATCATAGACCTCAACCTCCTGCAGACGGGAAGCCAGAGAACAGCCGAAAGAAGAAGCGTTCATCGCCAGCATTCCTCCTATTGTCGCCGGGATACCTACCAGCTTCTCCGCTAAAGAAATATTGTTATCAAGACAGTATTTTATCAGAAAAGACAGAGGAGTAGAAGCTCCCGCTTCCAAAAAACTATTATTATGCCTGAGGTAACAAAAACCTCTGCCTAATTTTATAACCGGTGTTTTTATAAACTTATCCTTTACGAGAATATTTGACCCGTTACCCAGCAGATAAAAATTCTCCCGGCAATATTTCTCCACTGCCGGGAATTGGTCCTTTTCGTTTATTATAAAAAAGAGAGCGGCACACCCTCCTATCTTTAGAGTAGTATAAAGACGCAAATCAACAGGATTGCTTAACCGAGCCTGATTTGAATACATTTATAACCTCATCTAAAATATTACTTACGTTCCCGGCCCCTAAAGAAATGACCAGGTCTCTTTCCTTAAAAAAGCGGGGCAACTCAGATACCGCTTTTTCTGCAGAAAAATAGCGGACATCGGTATTCGAATTCTGCTTTATTAACTCTCCGAGCCAGGAAGAGGTAATATTCTCAATAGGTGCCTCGGATGCAGAATATATATCGGTTATAAAAACATGATTAACCCCGCAAAAACACTTAGAAAATTCCCTGTATAAATCTTTAACTCTACTGAACCTGTGAGGTTCAAAAATAACTATTAGCCTGCCGTAATCAAGTTTTCTGGCGGTATCTAAAACCGCTTTTATTTCCGTAGGGTGGTGCGCATAATCATCTACGAAGCTAACCCCTCTAAATTTACCCTTTTTTTGGAATCTCCGCCTGGTACCTTTAAAGCCTGTAATCAAATTCTTTACTTTATTTAAATCCTCCCCCAGGTAATCAAAAAAAGAAAAAACCGAAAGACAATTGATGCAGTTATGCTTGCCGAGTAAAGGTATTTTTACTTTAAACACAAATTTATCCTTAATATACAGGTCAAAATAACTGAAATCATTTTTCAGGGAAAACTTTTCTCCTCTGACTTGATTATTTTTCCCCCAGCCAAAACTGACCCCTCCGGTTTTTTGAATAATTTTTCTCACAACCGGGTCATCCCCCCATCCGAAAACTTTCCTCTTTGTGTTGAGGGCAAACTGCAGGAAACTCTCCTTAAGTCTGCCGGAATCCTTATAATAATCCATATGCTCCTGATCAATGTTGGTGATAATAGAATATTCGGGCTTATAATATAGAAAACTTCCGTCACTCTCGTCACACTCGACCACAAAAAAGTCTTTTCCCCACCAGGCCCATTCAGAATAATTTAAAGGTAATCCGCCTATAAATACGGTAGGGTCATGACCTGTTGAGGTAAGCAGATAACCTAAAAGAGAAGTAGTGGTGGTCTTGCCGTGGCTGCCGGAAACGGCTATGGTATTTTTGTCCTTGCAGAGCTCAGCAAGCAGCAGTCCCCGCTTGGCAACCCGGATATTTTTACGCCTGGCTTCTGCTATCTCGCAGTTAGCCTCGGATATGGCTGAAGAATGGCATAATATATCCGTATCTGAATCCAGGTTCTGCTTACTGTGGCCGATAAAAAGTTTGATTCCTTTATTTTTTAACATCTCAGTGGTAGGAGTGGGGTGGCTGTCTGAACCGGTGACTTCTACCCCCTTCTCCTTCAGAAGAAGCGCTAATCCGCTCATGCCTATACCTCCTATACCCACCAAATGCACTTTTTTTACTCCAGGTAAAATTCTTTCCATCTTTTCTCCAATGCTTCTAAATCTGTCAGGTAATAATAAGTCCGGGATAAAGCCGACTGAACGTCTTTGTCGTTTTTTAAGTGCCATAGAAAACGGGAAAAATTACTCTTTCCATACTCTTGGAATATAAAATAAATAATAGAATATGACTGTATATAGAAAATTTTTGCATAATCGGTCGGTTGCCCCCCCAGTCCGGAGGAAGTAATCTCATTCAGATGCCTGAAATCTATATAGCCGTCCTCCTTTATCAAATCTTTGAGTATAAATAAATTCTTCCGGTAAAGACCATTGCGGTATTTATCTTCTATATAAACCGCCATGCCTTCATCCAGCCATAAAGGTAAGTTGTTTCGGCCCAGATACTCTCTAAAAATAATATGAGTCAGTTCATGGGCAAGAATTGGCTCGAAGTCGCTCTGATCGGGATAGGTATAAATAACCTTTTGCCGGTAATTTACACAGGCGGTAGACCAGGGTGAACAACCATAACGGCTAAGATAATCTTCTCTGCCGGAAGCGATAAATATTTCAGCCCGGTTATCCCAGACCCAGAGTTTATCTCTTATCAAATTAAACTCCTGGGTTATCAGCCGATACAGTCTTTCCGCCGTCTTTTTTACGCCGGGGGCGTAAGAATATTGGACAGAATCGTCGTAATTTATTATAAAATGTTCGCTTTTCAACTCCCTGGAATCACAAAATCCGCTCAGTGAACAGTTAAAAATAACCAGAAGAGCGAGAAATACACTAATTTTTAAGGTCAAAACTGGTTTGGACATTCTGATAAACCCCCGCATCTACAACTACAAAAGGTCCTCGTAGAGGCCTCTGGCGCAAAAATCTTTGAAATTCTTTCCCAGGCCGGTTTTTTTGACTTTACCTGAGACCTCCTGTCTTAAAAACCGGTCATCTATAAGCTTCTCCAGTGTAATCTTAAACCTTTCAAAATCAAAATCTTTTTGACTGACGGCAAACGCAGCTCCTTTTTCCTTAAAATAATAAGCGTTCCTCTTTTGGTGGCCGCCGGCTTTGGGATGAGGTATCAAAACCGGTGGTATGCCAAAATAGGAAATTTCTCCCAGGGTAGAAGCACCGCAGCGGCTTACAACAATATCCGAAGCGCTGTATAAAACATGAATGTCATAATAAAAATCTTTTACGAAATTCCTCCTGTTTATTTTATTATACAACCGGCTGATTTCAAAATAACCCTGCCTTCCTGTAATATGTATAAACTGAAAATCCTTTTGGCTTTCCCGAACGAATCTTACAAACATCTTGTTGATAAAAAGAGATCCCTGGCTGCCGCCGAAACAGAAAACGACCGGTTTATCTTCCAAATTGAGAACCTTGCGGGCCTTGTCCTTATCCACCAAAACAATATTTTCCCGTAAAGGCACCCCCAAGACCCTGCTCTTCTTAAGCCTGCTCAATTTCCCTTCCTCAAACCCCAGCCATAGCCTGCGGCAAAATTTACTCAGGAGCAAATTGGCCTTGCCTAACACGATATTCGGCTCATAAACGGCAGTATAGATTCCGCAGGCGGCTCCCACCATAACCAGAAAAAAACTGTTCCTGCCCCCGAAACCTATTATTCTGTTGGGACGAATCCTGGTCAGTATAAACAGAGCTTCAAAAAAACGCCATAGTGAAAGGAGAAATATATTTTTAAACGGTAAAGCTTTTCCAAGACTAAGATAGTTTTTCTTTTCTATATACTTCTTCAGGAAATCGGAAGTGGAAAAAAAATATATAACCGGAGCCAGAGCCTTTTTTCTTTCAACCTCGAGCTTAAGGCGTTCGGCGATAGCGAAAGCCGGAAAAATATGTCCGCCGGTCTTTTCACACACCAGTAAAATCTTTTCTCTATTCATGTCTTAAACCGTATGTCCTCGCGGCCGGAAACGGCACAACTACCTCTTGTAACCTGCAGCGAAACCGTAGCTTTTCCGGCTCTTAGTTCTGGATTCTAAGGACGCATTGAAAAATAAACCTAAAAGCATGTAATGAACCACGAGGTTACTTCCCCCGTAACTTATAAAGGGTAGAGGTAACCCTTTTGTAGGTAATAAACCGCAACTTACCCCTAAATTAATGGTTATCTCCAGGAAAAAAATCAATATAATTCCCCACAGTATAGCGGAACAGAATCTATCCCTGGCCTGTTTTGCTATTTTAAACATTTTGTGAAAAAGGAGGAAAAAAAGCGCCAAAAAAAACATACTGCCAAACAGGCCGAATTCTTCGGCAACAATGGAAAAGATAAAATCCGTATGAGCAGCCGGCAGAAAAAAAAGCTTCTGCATACCCTCTCCCAACCCCACCCCTAAAAGCCCTCCTTCTCCGTAAGCTATCTGGGACTGGATTAGCTGGAAACCTGCCCCCTTGGGATCAGCGAAAGGATTAAGGTATCCTACTATCCTGCGGAAACGGTAGGGATACAAGCGGATGAGAAAAAATAATACCAGACTGCCTAATCCTATCGTAGATAAAAGATGCCTGCTCCTGGCCCCGAATAAAAAAAGAAAAAATATCATCCATATAACCCAGAAGACTGCTGTACCCAAATCGGGTTGGGAAATAAGCAAAAAGCATATAATGCCCAGCACAAAACCTAAAGGCAGGAGCCCGGCTCTAAAATCCTTAAGAGTTGTGCTTTTCCTGCGGTAATAATCAGCACAATATATTAAAAAGGAAACTTTAAGTAATTCTGAAGGTTGAATATTAAAACCGCCAAGGGAAAGCCATCTTCTCGCTCCTCCGGATTCCTTACCCAGAAAAAATAAAAGAAAAAGTAAAAAAAGAGTAAAAAGCAATATGGACTTACTGTGGTGCTTTAGAAACTCTAAATCGATAAACAAAGCCAGAGAAAACATCATAAGCCCGATTAGAAAAAACAGAAACTGACGTTTAAAGAAGTAAGCCGCATCGCCGGTATTCTTAAAAGCGTAAATGCTGGAAGATTCATATACCATAAGCAAGCCGAACAGAGTCAAGGAGAGTATAATAATGAGGACACCCCTCCTCTGCCTCCTTAAAGTTCTGGCATTGCCTTCAGGATTTCTTTTTCCGGCAAAAGGAAAACCACGGATTTTACTTTTGTCTTTCATACCGAAAAGTGATTTACAATTTTTTAACCAAACCCATGAAACTATTACCTCTGTGCTTATAGTCGGAGAACATATCATAGCTTGAACACATCGGAGAAAAAAGTATTTTGTCTCCCCCGGATGCCTGATGCAAAGAGGCGTCCACCAGCTCTTTTAAAGAAGTAAAAATTTCTATATCTGCATAGCCGGTCAAGGTTTTTTTTATCTTTTCAGCCGCTTCGCCGAAAAGGTTTATCTTCTTTACTTTCTTAAGGTAAGGTACTATCACCGAATAATCCAGACCCTTGTCTTTGCCGCCGGCGAGCAAAATAATAGGACCTCCGGTATTCTTAAGAGCCCAGACCGTGGAAGAAGGATTGGTAGCTTTAGAATCATTTATAAAAGCCACACCTTCTATGTTTCTTACAAACTGCAAACGGTGGGAAAGACCCCTGAAGGAAGAAAATACTTCCAGACAATCATGCTTTTTTAAACCTAATATCGAAGCTATCTTATAAACACAGGAAAAATTTTCGTCGGGAAATTCTTTTGAAAATTCTACTACGGCAGCTTTCATCCTGCGGGGAATACCGCAGGCAGAAAGACTTTTGTTTACTACCGCCCAATCGCTGCTCTGCTGATTTTTAAATATATTCATTTTGGCGCCGAGGTAATCAGAGAAATTGCTGTACCGGTCGAAATGGTCGGGTTCAATATTAAGCAGTGCGGCTATATGCGGCCTGAAACTATCTACGGTTTCTAATTGAAATGAGCTCAACTCCAGTACGATTAAATCATTTTCTGAAGTATTCAAAACAAAAGACGATAAAGGGACTCCGATATTGCCGCCCAAGAAAACTCTTT
>WJKZ01000212.1 GCA_014728785.1 Candidatus Omnitrophota bacterium | reverse complement strand
TTGTTTTCTTTAAATCTTTACCTAACCTCTCAGCTAAGTCTTTTAATAGCTCTTCTAAATCTTCTGTATTTTCTCCATTTATATTCTGCTTAATCACCACACGATAATTATTAGGCCTGTCTTTTCTCTTGTTTATATGCCCTTCTGATATATACCAACCTAAAAACTCAACCCATAAACCCATAGGTATCTTGACATCTGTGGATGGCACAATAAAGTAGTCTTCATTATATCCTATCCAATCAAGGCCGGTATCATAAACTCGTCTCTGACCTTCTACATCCTGCACACTTTCCAATCTTAATTCTTTATAATTATCATTGCTGCGTTTTTGAGTAAACATACGGTGATTGGGCGTAACGCACAAATCTATGCGTCCGTTATTTTGATAATACATTTTCCCTTTATAATCATATTTATGAATAGAGTTAGAATTCTTGAAAACTACCTTCCTATCGTCTTTAGAGCGGGTAGCAACCTTATCTTCTTCTTTTAAATCTTCAAATAACTTCCATCCGTCTTCAGTCAAAATTTCTGTCTTATCATCATAACAACCCAGCTTTATAAGTGAAGTTTCGGGTATATGCTGGTGCATTGTAAACAGAAGGCCGAGAGTGCCTATTACGTTATTGTTTTGAACGTAAGAGGCATGCTCAAAATCTATCATGCTGTAAGGAGCAGAGGGACATTCTCCGTAATGGACAATTGCCTCGGGTTTTTCTTCCTCGATGAACTCAGCCAGGGCTTTTTTATCCAGGATATCGAGCTCACGAAAGTTGATATTTAAGCCCAAAACTTCTTTGGCAGCATGAAGCCTTTCGGTCATCCGTGAGATAGGGACTATCGTATGCGAACCGCGTTCTTTTACCCAATTCCTGCGGCTGTAATTATCAACCCCGGAAATCCTACATCCCAACTTACCCAGCCATAAAGCAAGGGTCCAGCCGAGATACCCGTCTATTCCTAAAATCATAACCCGCATATCCTTTAAGAGATAGCCATAGGGGGTCTCCTTCCACTCAGGGCACTCCTTAAAGGTGATACTTGTCGGGTCAAATAAGCCTAAATCCGGCCTGCGTTTACACTCGGCCATTATATGGGTCTCTCCCGACTCATCGGTCTGCTTTTTTATCTGGCTTACGGATTGGCCGCAAGCTCTGAAATCAACTTTTCCGGCTAAATTAATCGCCGGGCAATTCCAGCAGGTACAGTGTGCATTGTGCATATTATCCTCCCTCGTTTAAGATGATAGACGATAGAAAATAGAAGTTAGATAATTATATTAGAATGTACGCCAATTATTCATCAAAGAATAAAGCATAGCACCCACTTCTTTATATTGGTTATCTAACTCTCTATATTTCTCTTCCAATATATATTCACAGTCTAAGGCAAAATCCAACCAACCTCTTGTCTCTTCACTTGAACCCAAGGCATCATTTAGGTGACGGATGAATACTTGTTCGTACCGCTTCTTTGCAAACCCTTCTCTTATATTTATAGCAACTGAACGAGAGGACCTTCTTAACTGATCGGTTAATGAATAGGTTTCCTCTTTTGGAAATTCTTTTGTAGCATTGAACACATCCATAGCTAAACTATATGCTAAATTATAAACTTTCAAATCTTTTACATCACGAATAACATTTTTCATACTCTCCTCCTCTATCTTCTAACTTCTAACCTCTATCCTCTATCAAAGAACAGACATCGCAAACATCAGGCTTTTTGGGTATTTTATCATCCGTTAGCCCGTTTACCAGCAAAAATGCGTCGTGCTGAGTGTGTTTTCCGCTAAATATTCCTTTTGAATAGAGGCTTTGTGAGGAAAGGGAAGATTTCAGATTAAAGCCTCTATCAGCTACCAATACCAAATCGGGCGCAGACTCTATGTAAGGGCCGCGGTAGATATCTTCCTTTTTATATATATCCCTTATGGCTTTCCTGCCTTCAATCTTTAAACCCTCGAATAAAGAAATAAGATCACCTCTTATATTGTTGTGATCATCTCCCGTGATGCTCCCCTGGGGGTATTTTCCCTTCATATTTATGTATATCCTTGCCGGGTCAAGCGAAAAAGCTTTTGTGGGAAAATCAATATTTGAAAAATTGGGCCTATTTTTAGATTTAAGAGTCAAAAATCCTTTTTCCTTAAGGAGAAAATTTATGTAAACATCCTTATCTAAGGATTCAAAGCCGTGGTCTGAGACCATAATCAGCTTATCCTCCGGTTTTTTCTTACTTAATATTTCCCCTATGTGGCGGTCGATTTTTCTGAAGTGATTCAGGAATTGAGAATGATATTTATGATTTTCATCGATGCAAGAGTCCCACAAAAAGTGCATAAGGCGGTCTGTTCCGGTAAATACGAGCATAAAAATACTCCAGTCATAAATCTCCCAGAGGTATTGAGAAGTCTTTATCCTGGCATCCAAAGTCTTGTCTAAATCGGCTAAAAATAAACCCATAGACTGGTGGGCTTTTTGAGAATCGACATCGAGACGGTAATCAAACTCTTTTAGTTTAGGTATCAGCTCTTTGGGCCAGACACTTCGTTGTAAGTCCAGTGAAACAAAGCCTGAGATATGGACACCGTTTAGTTCTTTAACCGGGAAAGTTGAGGGGACATTTATGATAATATGGGTCTTTTTTTTGTCTTTATGCCAGAAGGCAGGTTTCTTAAGGGAAGAAAAATTGGGAAAAGATAACCTGTAAGTATTGGGAGGAAAATCTGTAAATCCGAAAATCCCGTGCTCGGCAGGGTTACATCCTGTAATAATCGATGACCAGGCAACTGATGAAACCTCAGGGATAGATGAGGACATCTGATTAAAACGGCTTTCCTTTATAAGCTTTGAGGTGTTAGGCATAATATTTTTTTGAGCTAAATTTTTCAGCAGGTAGAAAGGAACACCGTCTAAGCCTATTATTATGGTTCTGGGTTTAGTCATAAGTTAAAAGATAAGTGCTTCATTGTTCACCCCTGACTCATACTCCTTGCCCAAAATTCTTTAAAAAATGCCGCAAATACCCCCAGCATGAGGCCTAAAATTGCACCAATTACTATATTCTGTTTCTTTTTCGGCTCTACCGGTTTCTCAGGTTTTATAGGGGGCTCAAATAACTCAAATCTCTTAGAATCCAGAAGTCTAAGCTTTTCAGAATAAAGCTGACTAGCTAAATTAGAATAAAACCTTTCGTAGCTAGACAAAGTATCCTGCATAAGAGGATAATCTGTAGACGCTATGTTGCTGTTAAGCCTATATTGTAAATCATTAATTCCTTTTTCGACAGAAACTTTCCTCTCTTCTAAATCCTTAATTTGTTCTTCCAGCAAAGAAATCCTCTGTTGATAAAGTTCATTCCCCTTTCCAATAAAATTTTTAGCTATTCCCTCTAAAACGGCGATTGCTAAATCAGGGTCGGTATGTTTTATGCTCACAAGGAGAAAAGGAGTGTTTTCAATTTCCTCTACATCCAGCTTTCTCTTTAATTCCGAAATAGTAAAATGCTCTCCTGTCTGTTTTATCACAGGCTCTAATACATCTCTGCTCCGAATTTCCTTCATAGCTTCTTCTTTAGAAATTAAATAACCTCCTATGCTACCTATTCTTACTGTCTCCTCTACCTTGTATACATTAGGAGCCAAAAAGTTATATAAAGCCGCAGAGATTACACAGATAGTAAAAATTACAATTATTGTTGCTTTGCGTTTGATAAGAACTTTGATGTATGAACCTAAATCGATTTCATCTTCATGATATTGGGAGTTGTTAGACATTATTCCTCCTTTTTGGTTAGAAGATAGATAATAGAAAATAGAAGTTAGACAACAATTTTAATAGGTTATAAGCTAAATCATAAGCCTTCAAATCTTTTATGATATTTTACACCTTTCCTCTTCAGCCTTCTCTACCTTCTACCCTCTATCGTCTAGCTTCTTTTATCCTGCTGCCATTCCTCCCTCAGGCGGTTATATTCGGCTTCCTTTTTTTTCATGTAGTTATAAGTCAGATTTATCTTGTGCTTGAGGCCTTTTTTGGTCAAAAAGTACCTTACTTTCTTCGACTTGTTAGCTTTGGTGCTGAAATTTTTAAATTCTATCAGCCCGATTCTGGTAAGGGACTTAAGGAGATAATTGGTCTTTCCTAAAGAAAATCCCAATTCCGAAGAAAGCTGGCGCTGGTTGAGGTCTCTGCCGCCGGATACTATCCTCAGGATATTAAAGACATCTTCTCTGGTATGTATTTGATTCGGACTGGCCATATATATCTTAATATTGTTCAATGATTGAACTAGTATTCTACTGCTCTAACTCCGCGGTGTCAAATGGTTTAGGCCGGAAAC
>WJKZ01000211.1 GCA_014728785.1 Candidatus Omnitrophota bacterium | reverse complement strand
TAGATTAAAGAAGCACAATCTTGAGGCTTAACCCTGTAAAAATTTTCCAGGGGCTCGATGCCGTTTGTTTCCGAAAAGGAAATAACCCTTCTCCCGGCATCAGTATCTTCTCCGTCCAAAAGAATAATTTTATTTAAGTCTTTTCTTACCTCCTCATTTATTTTCTTTTTATAAATACCGGCTGAGGTGATAAGTATTTTTGCTTCGCTGCTTAAAAGGAGATTTTTTATTTCCCCGCCTGAATATTCAGGATTTAAAGGTACAGCCACCGCACCCAAACTTATAATCGCAAAGTAACAAACCGCCCACTCAAACCTGTTCCCGGCAAGCAAGACGATATAATCCCCTTCCTTTGCCCCTTCGCGCCTGATGAGACCGGCAGTTTTTAAGACGGTCTCGCGCAACCGGCCGAAAGTCACTTCTTCCGTAGAATTCTCTTTAACTATTTTACAGAATATATTGCTGCTGTATTGTGAAGTAACCCGGTCAAATATTTCCGGTAAGGTCAAATTTTCATTGCTCACCTTACGTCTCCTTCTCTGGTATCCGTCTTAAATAAAATAGCCCTATAATCCAAAAGATATTAAATAAAAGAACTATAATCCGGTAACGTATAACGCCTAATCCCGATAACAGAAATGCCAGAATTCCCCACAAAAGAGGTCCGAGCATCCCGCTTACATAACCGATAAAAGCAAATACCCCGAAAAATTCCCCCACTCTTTCTTCGGGCACAAGCTTAACGCCCATAGCCCGGGACACTGTCCAAACCGAACCGAAGGCAACTCCCAAAACTATGGCGGTTAAATGCACCAAGTTATCAGCCGGTATCAAGGAAGCCATAATTAAACCGGCCTGCCATAGCCCGAATACCGCATAAAGACTCAACTTGGGACCTATTTTATCACTCAGAAAACCAAAAAGAAGACTGCCCATAATGGCAAATAACGCCCCAATAAGCAGAAATTGTATGATCCGGCCTTCGCTTAAGCCGTAAACTTTTGTGAGGTACACCGACATAAATACAATAATAGCATTAAGTGGTATCAGAACAAAAAACGATGCCTTGAAAAAGTTAGCTATCGCGTAAGAGGCGGCGAAGCTCTGCAAAGAATTTTTCAAGCTCAATAAGTTCTTTTTTATTTCGCCAAAAGATATAAATTTCAGAAGAGATTGCCTCCCGCCCCCTCCTTTATCGCGTATAAACAACATGCAGGGAAGAGAAAATAGAAGAAAGAGCCCCGCGCTGGGCAGAAATGAGGCACGATAGCCGCCTGTATCAACGATGGGACGGATAAGATAAAGGGCCAGTATTGAACCTATATACCCTATCATTTTACCGGCGCCGGATACGAACCCCATCTTCTCCCTCGGCGCAATACCGACAATCAAAGCATTATAAAATATAACGGCTATCTGGACCGAGAAATTCGCGCAGATAAAAAATATAATAGCAAAAAATATGTTGTCGGTAACAGCAAGCAAAGAAGTAAAAATAATTCCGGATATCGTAAACTGTATAAGCAAAGCGTGCTTTCGCCGGGTCATGTCAGAAAAGTAGCCGAGTAACGGCGAGAATACGGCTATGAAAAGGATGGATAAACCAAAAACAAAAGAATAAAGTATATCCGGCGCACCTTTAGTAATAGTCAGCCAGCGAACAAAATACAAAGATACTATATTGAGAGTAAAAAATTTAACCGCAAGATCATACAGAGACCAGGAAAAAATACGTACAAACAAACTCTTTCTTAATTTATCTATCAAATCCACAGCTTGGTAAATTTTTATAAGCCGCAAAGACAGTACAACCTCATTATTGTTTGCTGCCATAAGGGGCGATAACCACCGGTTTTCTTTTCTTCTTAATCCGCCCCCCGAAGCTTCTTTCATCGATTATCTCTGTAACTTCCATATTTATCTGCCCTTGTGAAAATTTCTTAAACTGATAAGTTATGAATACATGGTGACCGTCTGTGAGCTTAAATGATTCACCCGGACTTAACTTAACTTTCTCTAAATAACCTCCTTTTCCGTCAGGTATCCAGAGAACGTGTCCGTATCCCTTGTCTTTTGCATCAATTAGAGTCAGGCTTCCGTCGCCGCTAATTATACAATCGGATATCCCCCAGAGCTTACCGGTCTTAACCGTATAGCTGATTGCATCTTTATAGCTTTCAGAAAAAGCATAGCTGCAAGATAGAAACAATATAATTACTAAAAATATTTTTAGCATATTTTTCATTTAGCCCTCACAGAAAAACATTATAACAAGGTGCGGATATTTGGGAAGACCCCGTCAAAAATACGGGGTTAAAGCCACCGGGTTTAAAGTAAGCTAAAACAAACTGCTTAAACAGGAGAAACCGAACTGAAATCGACCTCTCGCAACACTGTCTCGTCAATTAAATCTTTCCTTATAAACCTATCGATACTCTGCCCGAAAGAATGCATACCGTTATTTTTGCCGGTTTCGATATAATTAGGCAGCTGGCGCAAGCGGTTATTTCGTATAAGATTGCGAACCGCTATAATGCCCAGAAGGATTTCGGTCGCAACAATCATCCGGTCCGCCCCCTTCTGTTTAAAGAGGTGTTGAGCGCAAATCGCCTGCAAAGACTGTGAAAGCTGTACACGGATTTGAGCCTGACGCTCGGAATCAAAAACATCCAGTATACGGGTAATCGCCTGAGTGGCCGTACCGCTGTGAAGGGTACCGAACACGAGATGTCCGGTCTCGGCTGCCCGTATAGCCAGGGCTATACTTTCTATGCCCCTTAATTCTCCTACCACAATGACATCCGGACTCTCACGCAGAGCGTTATGCAGCCCTTCAGTAAATGAGGCAGTATGTAGCCCCACTTCCCTCTGGTGGATAAGCGACCTTTTATTAGGAATAACATATTCTATAGGGTCCTCTATTGTTATTATATGACGCGCGTAGCGGTTGTTTATGGTGTTTACGATAGAAGCAAGAGTACTTGATTTCCCGCTGCCGGCGGGGCCGGTAATGATGACCAATCCCCGGCTTAAACTTGCCAGCTCATCGATTATAGGTGGTAAACGCAGCTGGCGTATTGTAGGAACCTCTAAAGGAAGAGGACGGATTGCAAGAGCATGTCCTTTTCGCTCACGAAAAACATTGATACGGAAACGTCCCAGGCCTGAAACAGTCATTCCGACATCGACTTCTCCGTGTTTGTAGAAATGGCCGGCTTTAGCCTCCGGCACGACCATATCAATCAACTCTCTTATGCGTTTCCGGGAAAGAATGTCATTTTCATCGAGCACTTTAAAGTAATCGAGTATTTTTAATGTCGGGGCTTCTCCGCTGGTCAAAAATAAATCACTAGCCTTCAACCTGACCGCTTCTTTGAGCCAGGATAAAAGACCGGTCTTGGTTAGCCCCGGAACCATCTCTTCTTTAAAAAATGCATAGTCTGCCATATTCTTCTCCAACGTTTAAATTTCTGCCCAAAAACTCTCTTTTACAGCTTCTTCAAACAAGCCTCTATAAATGCCGGTAAATCACCCGGGTGGCGGCTGGTAACAAGATTGCCGTCTTCGACTACTTCCTTATCCAGATATTCAGCTCCCGCATATTTAATATCCTGAATAATAGACTTCCAACCTGTAGCTTTTCTTCCCTCTAAAGCTTTGGCGGTAATCAACAACTGTGCTCCGTGGCATATACTGAATACCGGTTTATTATCTTCCATAAATTTTTTTGCAAAATTCACCGCATCTTTATCTACACGCAGATGGTCCGGTGAATAACCTCCCGGTATAAGCAGAGCATCATAATCCCGGGGGTTAGCCTCACTAACTGATTTTTCTATTTTTACGGATGTCCCCTCCTTCTTACCCTTTACTTCGGCTCCTTCTTTTAGTCCGATATGCACTAACTGATGGCCTCCCTTGTTAAAGGCTTCAGCAGGTTGGGTGTATTCAGAATCTTCAAACATATCGTCGATTATGACCGCTACTTTCGCCATAACTTACCTCCTTTTTATAAGCAGCAACAATAGTAATAAAGATCTTCAAATATAAATCATCTTGCGGGTCATACCCCCGTCAATTATAAAATTAGCTCCGGTTATAAAATCATTCCGAGAATCACACAAAAAGCAGGCTATAGAGGCTACATCCTGAGGTTTACCTACCCGGCCGGCCGGATGCTGGGAATGGTCCTCGGGGCTTAATTGGGGCTCACTACGCTCTTTGGACTTCTTCCACCCGCTAACCTCAATCCAGCCGGGACTTATACAATTAACACGGACATCCGGACCTAAACTTACAGCCAGAGCATGGGTGAGTGCGATAATCCCGCCTTTTGAGGCAGAATAACTCTCAGTATCGGGTTCGGACATAAGTGCCCTGGTCGATGCAATGTTAATTATAGAACCCTTCTGAGACGAAAGCATTCCGGCGCCGTATTTTGAGCAAAGAAATGCACCCCCTAAATTTACAGATAAGATACGGTTCCACTCTCTATAGGAAAGTTCACCGATTGGTTTAGCGGCCGTAACCCCTGCGTTGTTGACCAG
>WJKZ01000210.1 GCA_014728785.1 Candidatus Omnitrophota bacterium | reverse complement strand
TTCAGCGGTCAATCCTCCTCTTATAAGAAATAAACTGCTATCGTCTAAAACCCGGGCCAGGAAAGTAGTGGGACCGTAAGTTTCGGCAATTTGAGAAATTATTTCAATCGTTATTCCATCCACCTCCAGAGGAATCTTTTTCTGCATAAGAACATAAAAAATACCGGCGGAAAATTCATATTGAAGTATTCTTGAATCCAAAAATAAGAGATTGTAAAGTTTAGATATCAGCAATTGCGCTTCGCCCAAAAGTAAATATACATCTTCTGTTTCGAAAGGAACCTCAGCTAAAATCCTTAATTCATCGGATATATCTACCAACCTGTCAATATATACATGGCTTAAAGCCGGTTTGGCTACAGGATGGTCCGGAATTCCTGCTCTTACCTCATTCATTAATCCCGACAACTTTCGGGCTGCGAATTGAACTCGAGTGTCTCTACCCAGCCAACAAGTTAACAGTAAAGACTCGGCCTTTTGAAACTCACCCTCCAAACTGCCCAAACCGGTAACCGCAGAAGATAATAGAGAAGTAAGCTCATCTATATGGCAGGGTTCGGCCTCATAAAGAGTATGGCCGCCGGATTTGGAAGTAAGATCTGACCTTGAACCTTTATCTTTCTGTTCTTTAAGCCATACGCCTACATCCATAATCTCAGAGCCAATCCTTATCAAATCAGTTTCCTCGATTTGCTCCACTGATACAGGCAGCTCCGGCTCTCTCTCCAGGAGGCGGCGGCGGGCATTGGCCAGTATTACATCCCTTATGAATTGAACGGATACCAGGTTTCTTTCTATTGCCAGATAAAGCTCCCGCATGGAATAAAGGCCAAAATACTCTCTCATCAAATCATTGAAAAACCTGTTTGCAGACTCTGTATTTGGAGATATACTTATCCCTAAATTTGCCTCAAGGACTGCTTTACCTGCCTTGCCTTCTAACTCTTCGGTATCTCTGATACCTTCCTCTTGTAAATCTATAAGCAATTTGGTTCTGGGCAGTTTACAATGCCTTCTGACCTCACCTCCCTTCATTGAAGAGAGAAACTGATTGAACCTCCCTTCCTCTATAGCCTGTCCCGTATGAACAGAAGCAAGCCAGGACTTTTCCATTTTTTTTGCAAAAGAAAACTCTCCGGTCAAATAATCGTATCTTGCACCTTCATAAACAAAAACACTTGCCAGGTGTAAATCAAACCAACCTTCTCCATACATGGAAGCCGCATCAGCCAGAACCGCATCTTTGGGAACACGGATTATCCTCAAGTAATTTACTCTTCTATTTCTATCCCGCTTGAGGGAAAACAAGTAAGAATAACCCCTAACAGAATCCAGTAGACGGTAAAAATCATCTCTGAAATAACCGCTCAGTTTTATTTTATCCGGTGGATAACGCAGATTTTTCGACCTCTGCTCCGAAGCTCTTTCTGCCTTATAGCTCCAGTGAGCGGCTACGCCTATATGGTAATGAAAAAAGTCCCTGACCGTAGGAAATACCTGAAATTCAACAGCAACACTTTTAGTGGCACCTTCGACCCAGCCACCACTATGAAAGGCTTCATAGCCTTTATCCTCTCTGCGTTTAATCTCAACCTGCTCTCTTATTACTTCGTCTATGAAAAAGTAAGGCACACCCATGGCTAAAGCGTAATCTTCTTCGCTGTCCACAATAACTCTTATGCCTATAAGGTCTCTTAGCGAATCCAGGGAGGGATATTCTCTCTTTTCTTTTACCTTCCGGTAGGCAGAATATACAGATTTAGCTCTTGCTGATACTTCAACATATTTAACCTGTAGCTCATCGAGTTTTTCTTTTACCTTTCTTTCCAATACATAGGCAAACTCCTGAGCTTCCTGGTAAATCATACCCAGAACCTCCTCTAATTCCTGCTTTTTCTCTCTATAAACCTCAGGATAGGTTATACCGAACCATGAATCGGCCAATTCGCTTGCGATAAGGGTAAGCCCGCACCTTTCAGCAAAAGGCATATATACTTCCTGGAGTTCCGCTCTTACCTTTTCTCCGCTTTCTATACCGCTGTCTTTTACCATAACCAGTTTGTCCGCAAATACAGCCAGCAAAACTTCCGGAGTCTCTGCAACCTGTAACATCATATTCATGTAGTTCAAAGCCCCGAACACAGCCCCGGGCATAAGGGCATAAGGCAGGCTACCTGCATGCTCTAACCGTCTTACCAAACCAGAGAAATCAGCTAAACCTCCTCCGGCAACTTCTATGCTATCAAACACCTGCTGGTATGACGAAGGTTCTACGGCATGTAAAATACAAGCTAAAACATACCGTCCCGGCACTTCATCTGTTTTATAGGCATAGCGATAAAAACGCTTAAAATGGTAGGCCACCTCCAATCCGTGGCTCAAAGCATCTGCCACACCGGATTTTTCGGAGCTGCCGGAAAGACCAATTAAATTTTTATAAATAGTCTGCACAACCTCCGGCATTGATATTCCGTCTGTTATATCATCAATCAAATCATCACCATCGATAGTCTCTATATCCAGTTGAGCTGCGGGATGAAGGTTCCTGCTTAAGTCGGAAAAAATATCCCGGGCTAATCTTCTGTAACGTGCGCAGGTATGTAATGCGTATATACATACAATAATTTCTGAAAACAAAGCCCCTGGAGAGGCAGAAGCTTT